>NZ_JAEQCT010000182.1:0-1330 GCF_020738205.1 Microcoleus sp. PH2017_24_DOB_U_A | reverse complement strand
CCTGCGCGGACTAAGAAATAATATCAATTCCGGTTGCACCGGAATGACAAGCGAGGAGACTCAAGATGCCGTTTCCCTACCCCAGATTCATTGTAGGGAAACGGCATCTTGAGTCTCCTTATTTCGGTAATATTAATAATTCCGATGCTACCGGATTTGATATAAGGGGGATTTAAGCAGGATTTGATATTAGATCGAAAAAAAACCGCCGCCTGTGATTCAGGCAACGGTTTTTTTAAGCAACTAATTACCAGCTAAAATTAGTGAGCAGAACCGTTACCGTGATACTTGTCACTATCGTAGAAGCCGTTTTTTGTGCCGAAGAACAAACAGCACACGGTGAAAACTGCTGTCAAGACTGCTAAAACTAACTTAACGTCCATAATTTACTGTCTCCTGTTGAATGAGTGCAAATACTCAGATTGTAGAATCTTTTTGGCTGGCGCGGCCATCTACCAGCGTAGCGCCTGATTTGCTGGGCTGTACTCTGGTGCGCCAGTTTCCTGACGGGGAGACGATTCGGGGAATGATTGTGGAAACAGAAGCTTACGCCCCGGGAGATCCCGCTTGTCACGCTTACCGACAGCAGACTCCTCGCAATCAGGCGATGTTCGGGCGTGCGGGTATCGGCTACGTTTACTTTATCTACGGGATGTATCACTGTTTTAACGTGGTGACGGATGCGGAGGGAGTGGGTAGCGCTGTGCTGATTCGAGCTTTGCAGCTAGATGCGCCTCCTGTCAAGTTTGCTGCTGCAATTCCCGAAAAAAAGCTGTTGCGCCTCGCCGCCGGGCCTGGGAAGCTGTTTGACACTCCCCTGCCTAAAGGCGAGGGGATTCTTTGTTCATAGACTCAACTTGCTCAGACAGGATTTCTGAGCGTCAAAGTAGAGGTCAAATCTCCCAAAGCGTTCGGGCTTAAAACCCAAGTTCCGGTATGCCCTACCGTACTCAAGGCTAATTTCAGAATATTAATCGCTGCGTTCCAATCCCTATCCATAACAAATCCACATTCACAAACGTGGGTTCTTACGGATAGGGATTTTTTTACGATTGCACCGCAATTTGAACATTTTTGTGAAGTATAAGCAGGATTAACGGCAACCGTTACCCGACCAAATTTCACACCAAAATACTCCAACCACTTTCTGAATTGATACCAACCTGCGTCATTAATCGATTTAGCGAGACAGTGATTCTTTACTAGATTCTTTATTCTCAAATCTTCGTAAGCGACCAAATCGTTAGATTGGATTACGCAACGCGCCAGTTTCTTAGCGTGTTCTTCACGTTGCCGACTTATTTTGAGGTGTACTCGTCCTAATCGATTA
>NZ_JAEQCT010000208.1:0-1793 GCF_020738205.1 Microcoleus sp. PH2017_24_DOB_U_A | reverse complement strand
CTGACGGTGTTACGCTGCACAACCCTGGACAAACAGGGCATACGCGATAGCAATACTCTCACTATTGATAGAGAGAGCAAAGGAGCCGTCCCTCAAAGCTCGAATCATAATGTTTCGAGCGCCGCCCCAATCTCGGTCATGTTCGTGACCGCAGCTAGGGCATTTAAATGTTTTTGAACCACCAAGTTTTGAATGCTTGTGTCCGCACTTGGTGCAAGTTTTGCTAGTGTAGGATTCGTTAACGTCAATAACAACAACACCTCGTTTTTTAGCTGATTGCTTGAGGTGGCATTCAAAACGATAATGCCCCCAAGTGAGCATCTGTCTAGCAGTCTTGGTGCGTAACTTGCGCTTTGACTTAACAACCATTTGTGATGTTTCAAATGTAGGCAGCAAGATGACTTTGTATTGACTTGTCAGGTAATTAACCACCTGCTTGTGACACTCGTCAATCAAGTCGCGAATCCTGATTCTCAACTTGCTTGCAGCTTCTAGCATCCGGCGCTTCTGCTTTCTACCAGCTTTTGACGCACGTCCCATTAGTTTGTCAAGGTGAGAACACAATCTTTGAATGCGTCCAATGTCTGCCTTGCCAAATTCTTGAAATGAGTCACCGTCGTAGCCAGTTAAAAAGGTTCTAACGCCAGGGTCAAGTGCAATTACCTTGTCTAGTTCCTTTGTCCTCACCTCTTCTATCACTGGGATACAAGCGAACCATCGCTTTTTGTCTCTAATAAGTTGGGTCGCAAACTCGGTCTTTTGAATTGGCTCTGTAGTTCTCAAGCTAAGTCCTTTGACTAGGGATGGAAACCAAGTCTCGCCGTTGAAGTTAACCCTGTGGAATTTGATTGATTGCGATGGTTGACGACAACTCCTAAAACTTGCTTCTCCTTTGACGGACTTGGCTTGTTTCCAGGCATCCCAAGCGTCAAAAATAGCATTTTCTTTTGGGTGGGACGGTGCAGACTTGACCCAATCAGGTAAGTCTAGTCCTAGCACGTAGTCCCTCAAAGAATAAGCACTGGTTATTTTTTCGCCTGCTTTCAAGGTTGCAATAGCCTTGTTGTAGCAGTAACGCGATGCTGATAGCCAAGACTTCCATTTTTGGTGCAGCGCTAACTCAGGATAAACTCGAATCTTAAGTGTTTTGTTGGGCGATCTCTTCTCCTTCTTGTGCCTTGGATTCGACTTGTAACTCCTGCTTGATTTGGTTTTCAAGCCTTCTAATGGAGTAAAGTCGGCTTGAAAAGCTGTGGAGGATTGCGACGATATCTTGAACGAGTTCGGCAATTGCTCACAAAGCCATTCGATAATGTCAAATCCGAATCTTGCAAGTCGGTCTTTGTGGGCAACCACAATAATTGCGATATCACCTCGCAGAACTCGTCCCAAAAGGGTGATGAGTCCTTTCCGCCTAAGATTGAGTCCTCCTCCCACTTCCTTAACAATTTCAGCGCCTGGGTAGAGCGCTGATAATCGTTCAACTTGTCGATCGAGGTCTGCTTTTTGAGGTCGGGTAGAGACGCGAGCATAGATAACAGTGGCGCGTCCTCCCTCTGGTTCTGATTCTTTTTTGATGAACTTTTCGATGTCGTACCGTCTTTGACCTGACGGTGTTTTGATTGTGTTGATTTTACCTTCTGCTTCCCATCGTCTGAGGGTTCGGAGGCAAACTCCCAAAGTGTTAGCTGCTTCATTTGGTTTCACGTACTTTGCCATATTAGTATTATGGATCGCCATGTACGCATTGTCCAGTCTTGTCCAATAAATTAATGATTAGAGGCATACCGATC
>NZ_JAEQCT010000048.1:0-37990 GCF_020738205.1 Microcoleus sp. PH2017_24_DOB_U_A | reverse complement strand
GTCGCTATAAGGTTTTTCTATTACTGTATCATCAATACTCAGTATTCCTCCTTCTAAGGTGATAATATTCTGAGCTGTCTCGAATAAATCTTTCGGTTCCTTTCTCTTAATAAAAATCGATTGATAGAATCATGCGAAACATCTCCCAATATTTCTGCTAACCTATTATACCCCCCAAACTTTGGTTCTAAGAGCAAAAATAAAATATACTTTTCGGCGTTGCATTGTGCTGCCGAGGGTTTGGTAGTTTTTCTCATTGTCAAATACCTGGAAAGTAGACTACTCATATTGATCGATGCACTATTTTGTGATTTTGTCAATGCGTAAGTCCTAGATATTGATTAACAAAGGCACATAGAGATAGGGTATCGATCGATTGCCCCGGCAAACGTTCCGGATTCAATCCCTGTAAAAGCCCATCCGTCAATACGCTATAGGAACCACTTGCCAACTCGTAGGCCGGTTCGATCGCCTGGGATGCGGCCACAAAACAGCGACTAAGTAGGTCGGCACAAAAAAACATAACTATGTTAAGATAAGTAAAGAAAAAGAATATATCTACTGAGGTAATTCAATATATGGGTGCTAGATTAAGGGTATTCCTGACTCAACAGCAAGACAAAACTCTCTTAAAACTGAGAACTGCGGATGTACCACAAAAAGTCAAAGACAGAGCAGAAGTAATTAGATTAAATGCACATGGCTGGTACGTTGAAAAAATAGCTGCTCATTTTAACTGGACTCCACAAACAGTGAGAAAGGTTTTACATAAATGGTCGCATCTAGGCATGGAAGGGCTTTGGGAGTCACCTGGTCGAGGAGCCCTTCAAGTGTGGAAAGAGGAAGATATAGAGTTTTTAAAAGAATGCCTCAAAAACGAACCACGTACATATAACAGTCTTTAATTAGCCCAGAAATTAGAAAAAGAACGTTCTGTTAAACTAAGTGCTGCTCGATTAAGACGCATACTAAAAAAAAGGTTTATTTGGAAAAGAGCGAGAAAAAGTCACAAAGGAAAACAAGACCCCATAGTACAAGAAACGAAGCAATCCGACTTAGATATGTTGCAATTAGAGGCAGCGGCGGGAGGAATTGACTTAAAGTATTTAGATGAATCAGGGTTTTGTATGTGGAGTGAACCAGGTTATACTTATTACCCAATAGGTGAGCAAAAACGGTTAGAACAAACGAAACGGCGTGGTCGTAGACTAAGTATTGTCGGACTTCTTCAACCTGACATCAGTTTTGTCTACGGTTTGGTAATTGGAGGTGTCGATCGAAAAGCTTATATCAAAATTATGGAACTCCAAGCCCAGGAAGCTGCTGAGATTGGACGACCGAGAGTAATTGTACAAGACAACGGCCCAATACACCGATGCAAAGAAGTCCAAGAGTTATGGCCACATTGGGAAAAGCAAGGTTTATATATCTTCTTTTTACCCAAGTATTGTTCGGAAATGAACCCCATTGAATTGGAGTGGCAACACATTAAGAAAGATGAGTTGGCTGCGACATTTGTTTGATGATGAATTAGAACTCGCCTACGCCGTAATTCATGGAGTAGAAGCTAGAGGACAAAGGGGAAATTACACTACGCAACGTCTTAAGTTTAACTCCAATTAGGTAACTTAATGTTTTGTTACATAGAGTGGTTTTTTCCCGCCTACCTACTTAATGCTTTTGTTAAAACTCAGGAACTCGCCATGTCGAAAGGCTTCGATGACTTTGTTGCCAAACCGTTCCGAGAGGCAGTAATTTTCGAGAAGATGGCGCGACCTTTGGGAGTTCGCTATATCTATCAAGAGGAGTCGCCGAGGAAGTCCGAACAGGATGAGCCTGTTGTGCAACTGACTTCTGAGTCGCTGTCTGTGTTGCCGAGGGAGTCGATTGAGAAGCTTTATAAAGCAGCCGCTTGTGGAGACGAGCAAGCGGTAAGGCTGTTGATTGAGCGAGTTGCGCTGTCGCAGAAGCAAATTGCTGCGGCTCTAACTAAATTAGTTGACAATCAATACTTCGGACAGTTTTTTAACGGCTCTGTAAGCGTTACAGCGTAAGCCATGGCATTTTTAATGATTTTTTGAAACGAGCGGGCTAGAATTAAAGATTGAAAAAATAGTCATCTCTATAGCCATCAAGGGTTTGAGAGCCTCGATTAGATCTAAAACTGTCCGAAGTATTGGACAATATGAGCTTAGATATTATCAGCGATTTGACTCAGAAGTGCTTTTCGGCCGATTGTACGATCGCCCAATCCCAAGACAGTTCTCAAAGTTAACTCCCTGTTTAGAACCCGTACCTCATACCATTTTTCTAAAGATCCGATAGAGATCGAACACGACAAGACATTGTAATTTATACACTTTCCCTGTTTGCTAAAGTCTGTCATAACTTTAAAAAAATGGTATTAGCGCTCTTTCGTCACTTTCATGAGAGTAAATTCTCGAAGACACGACAGCAAAGGATCTCTTGCCAAATGCTCCCAACGCCAGCAAGGTGTTAGAAAATCGCTCCACAAAACCATACCAGATTAGCATTATCAAATTATGGTCAGATTTTTCCTTTCTTAGAGTGATGAAAGAGCGTTAGTCGGGTCAAGCAGCGATCGCGAGTGGGACTTGGGCGGTCAGCGCTTCATATTCGGGGAAAGAGTTTGTCTTTGGCGATCGGGAAGCTGCACCAACATCAGCATCAACACGATCGCTAGTACCGCCAACGCCCGAAGCTGTATTGCCAGCACCAACACCACCATCACCCGAAACACCCGCAGCAGAACCCCTCCCCGTTCAATTCACGGAAAGCAGCCTGACTCACTGACTTCAAGTACCCGATAAAGAAGCGACGGTCGGGTTTACCGTTGATATGTCCGTCAAAGAGCTTTCGCGGGACGCGAACTTTCCGCGATCGACGATCGCAGTCTGCTACTTACCCGAGCCAACAAGTATAAATTAATACCCTAAAATTTTTTAAAAAAGGATATGTGTAACAGGAAATAAAAATTAATAAATTTTTAAAGATCGAAAGTTTTTTTTTAGCGCAAATTCAAGTAATCTGTATCTTGAGGTTCAAAACCAGCCAGACCTAGCTATTTTTAGCTTAAATGGCCGATTTAACTCAAATTCCAGGAATTCAAAGCCTCTGGGAAAAAACGTCTGGTGATTCTCAAATTTGTGTAGCGGTACTTGACGGCTTAGTAGATCGGACTCATCCTTGTTTTGCCGGAGCTGACCTGAAACGGCTGCCGACATTAGTGCAGGAAGAAGTCTGCGTTACCGGTGCGATGTCTTTGCACGGTACTCACGTTGCCAGCATAATCTTCGGGCAGCACGGCTCGGAGATACCGGGAATTGCTCCTAGGTGTCGGGGATTGATAGTTCCGATCTTTTCCGATAACCGCTCTCGGGTGTCTCAGCTAGACATGGCTCGCGCGATCGAAACTGCTGTGAATGCCGGCGCTCACATCATCAACATCAGCGGCGGTCAACTTACCGAAATAGGTGAAGCCGAAGGCTGGCTGGAGAGTGTTGTGGAACTGTGCAGCGACAACAACGTATTAATTGTGGCTGCTGCTGGGAACGACGGCTGCAATTGCTTGCACGTCCCCGCAGCCCTTCCGGCAGTCTTGGCAGTGGGAGCAATGGACGATCTCGGTCGGCCTCTAAACTTCAGCAACTGGGGAGAAACCTACAGCAATCAGGGTATTCTCGCCCCAGGAGGAACTTAGATGTATTTTACGATCGCTCTCTAATTTTTGCGCTAAAAAAATTTATTTGACTATTAATAAAATTAATAGTTGATTTTTTCGCGAGCTATCTATACTATATATAAGTTAATATTTTCATTCACACTTTTAGAATAGCTAAAATTCGATGATGAAACAGCCCCGCCCTCTGAAATATGATTTTTATAAATTTTACTTGACAGATTTCAAATGTTACTGTACTGTTGTAAAGGTATAGAAATACCAGTCAAACGGTAAGGTACATCTCAAAAACTTGATAGTCAACTAGATGATCGGATCAAATAAACTTGTGACTAAGATTCTAAGAGTCCGTATATTTGATCGTAAAATCAGTTGTACCGGGTACAAATAAATCTAAAATCCTTATCCTGCTTAGGCTTATCTATTTTAGACTTATCTGTTATTTAGGGAGATGTCTATTAAGTTTGACTCTTGGTAATCCTGAAATATCAGGGCTTTGATAACGATGGATTAACCGTTTTACTTCGTAATTATCCTTGCCATGCAGAACTACTTGATTCTTTTAAAACGATATTCCGGGCTATTTTTAGATAGCCAAATGGCTTATTTTTTATAACTTTGAGCCACTACGAATAATTAAATCAATTTAATTTTCGTCCCTGACTTGTATTTGATTCAAGAGTTTTATACTTCTAGCCTTGTAAAACTTGTATTATGGTTCCCCTAACTGTTCCGAGTCTTGTTAAATGTTAGATACATTAAGCACCATATCCCAGGGAAATAATAGTATTTGTATTGCCGTTTTGGATGGCCCTGTCGATCGGAATCATCCTTGTTTCCAAGGTGCAGATTTAACTTATTTGCCCACCTTAGTTAGAGGGGAAGCTCAAACTAATGGCAATATGTCCATTCACGGAACTCACGTTGCCAGCATTATTTTTGGGCAACCGGGTAGTTCGGTGCAGGGAATAGCTCCCCGATGTAAGGGAATAATAGTGCCGATCTTTGCCGACGATCGCCGCAAGACATCCCAGCTAGATTTAGCTCGGGGAATCGAGCAAGCGGTCAATGCAGGAGCACACGTTATTAACCTCAGTGGGGGTCAACTGACCGACTTTGGCGAAGCTGATGGGTGGCTGGAAAATGCGGTTCGTCTGTGTCGAGAAAACAACGTCTTGCTCGTTGCAGCGGCTGGAAATAATGGTTGCGATTGCCTGCACGTACCCGCAGCGTTGCCCGCAGTGCTAGCAGTCGGGGCGATGGATGCAAATGGCAAACCCTTGGGATTTAGCAACTGGGGTGAAACCTATCAAAACCAAGGTATTCTTGCCCCCGGCGAGGATATTTTGGGGGCTAAACCCGGTGGTGGCACCGACCGTCTCAGCGGTACGAGCTTTGCCACTCCGATTGTCTCAGGTGTAGCAGCAGTGCTGCTGAGTCTTCAGCGGGAGCGGGGAGAAACCCCCGACCCCCAAAAAGTTCGTCAAATACTGTTGCAGAGTGCTTTACCCTGCGACCCTGACTTGCCAGAAGAAACCAGGCGGTGTCTGACAGGCAAACTGAACATCCCTGGAGCAATAACGTTACTAAAAGGAGGAAATATGGCTGAGGAATTTACATCAGTGAATGCATCAGAAGTAGAAGCTACAGGCTGTGGTTGTGATGGCAGCCTGAGCAATACGGGTGAAGCGATCGCCACCGCGCAAGGGCAATCGCCTCAAACCTCGGTTGCAACAGCAGCCACTGCGACCGCTGGGGCTGTCCCCAGCAACACCCCAAACTTGCAAGATTTGATTCAATCGTTTCCCACTGCTACAACCCAACAACCAATGATGCCAAACTTAACTGCTAATTCCGTCACCGCCAGCCAAGCTCCCAGCGAAGTCGCTGACATGGGTCAGCTTGTCTATGCCCTAGGAACCCTCGGCTACGACTTCGGAAGCGAAGCTCGTCGGGACTCGTTCAAACAACTGATGCCCCCTTTTAACTTTGGGACAACGATGGTTCCGGCGAATCCCTACGACGCCCGTCAGATGGTGGACTACCTGGACGCCAATATTTCTGAGTCGCGCTCGCTTATTTGGACGATTAATATTGAACTGACCCCGGTCTATGCGATCGATCCTATGGGTCCCTTTGCTGCTGAGTCTTACCGGGCTCTCCACGAACTCCTTGGGGGTCAAATTCAACCCGAAAACGATGCCGAATACGTCGAGCGCGTCAGCATACCGGGCATCTTAACCGGGCGTAAAGTCAAACTATTCTCCGGTCAAGTTATTCCGGTAATTGAACCCCAAAGCACCCGCGGCATCTACGGCTGGAAAGTCAACAACTTGGTCGCTGCCGCGATGAACGCGGTACAAGCTGAAGACGGCACTGCTGACGAAGACCGCATCCGCAAAACATTAGATGGCTTCCTCAACCGCATCTACTACGACCTCCGCAACTTGGGAACAACCTCCCAGGACCGCGCCCTCAATTTCTCCGTTACTAATGCCTTCCAAGCCGCCCAAACCTTCAGCGAAGCGGTTGCTGTTGGCATGGAACTCGACAGCGTTACGGTTGAGAAAAGTCCCTTCTGTCGCATGGATAGCGACTGCTGGGATGTGAAATTGAAATTCTTCGACCCTGAAAACAGCCGTCGTGCCAAGAAGATTTTCCGCTTCACCATTGATGTAAGCGATTTGATTCCTGTTACTTTGGGCGAAGTTCGTTCTTGGTCTTCACCGTACTAAAAGGCAATACAATTGGGGTGAGAGTGCCACAATAAAAACCACTCTCGCCAAGAGAGCTAAATTTGTTCAACCTATCCATACGGATAATCTTCAACCATGCGACTTCCTTTATTGTCTCCCCCCGTCAAACGTCCCCATTTCATCCAGCCTGCGCTGTGCGTAGATGTGGAAAATGGTAATCCCGATGATTTGGTGCATATTCGGATGGATCTGCTCCACGGCGCTAACTATAACGATCCTTCAGCCTATGCCAACCGCAGTTTCAACCAAGTGATGCACTCTAGTGCCAGCCAGAGTTCAGCCAGCCAGGGCTGGGGTGGCTTTGGGGGCATGGGACGATTCTATTAACGACCCACTAGCAGCTAATCACGAGGCCTCAGCCAAAAGGTTTTTTACGGGCATTGGTTGATACACAGTATTTGTTAGCAAATGTTAGCGAAAACGTACCGGAAACAAACTATGGATACGAATAAAACAGTAACAACAGCCTCGGAAGTCTCCTCCACCCCTAAACCGAAAAAGTACCGGAAACAAACTATGGATACGAATAAAACAGTAACAACAGCCTCGGAAGTCTCCTCCACCCCTAAACCGAAAAAGTCCTACGTCCCCACTAGCCAGACTGGGCTGCAAGATTATTCCTACTGGTGCGAATACGTCAAAAAACATGCCAAAGCGCCTGATCCTCAGAGCAAGCCTTTCCGACGGGGTCGCATTTGGACATAGTTGCTGCCTCTTCTGTACTTTTCTCTACTAGAGTTTCCTTATGCCGAAGTCAACTAAAAACGCGCCGCCATCTGTAGACCTGTCAACCGTGCCAGTTGCTCAGTTTGACGGCGAGAAAGACTACATTGAAGTGGGCTTTCAGGGAGCTTTTAACCCGCCGTAATTCACGGTTGAATGCTGGGCAAAAGTCACAGGCGGACAAAGGTCGTGCCTCACGCCCGTTACCTCCAGGCGTGAGGCACTACACTGCCACGTTAAGTTTATTATTCAGAATATTTTTTCGTTTGCCATGCACAATAATGTTATTAATCCTAGCGTTTCTCTTCAAGAGAACAAGACATCAAAGAACGAAATACTTCGCACTCTGTATAATGACAATCCCCTTAACCTAAGTGTGAAACTTCCTGAGGAAATAGCTAGAGCGCACAATCTTGGTCTAGCCATTCGCGCAGGAATACAACCTGAAGACTATATTTTTGATGCTGGTTGTGGGATGGCAATCCCTGCAATTCATATAGCTCAATCATTGCCTAGAACGTGTTTTGAGGGGATTGCTATTTCTGAAGTGGAAGTGGCAGAAGCCCAAAATCGGATTGCCAAGGCTAACTTGGTTGATAGAATACGGGTTCAAGTAGGGGATTTTCATGCTCCCCCCTTTCCTGACGAAGTCTTTGATGTGGCGTTTTTCAACGACAGCATCAAGTATTCCAATCCGTATTCCCAAGTTCTTGCAGAAGCCAATCGCGTACTCCGTCCTGGAGGAAGTCTATACATCGCCGGTCTTTTTGTTAAAGAGTCCCCTCTGTCATCCCTAGAACAACAGTCACTCAATAAGGCAAAAGAAAAATCGGGAGTACTGTATGGTAGCAATATTATTTCTCTCAAGCCAATGATGGAATTTGTTGAGCAGGCGGGCTTTCAAATTCTTGAGTATGACGACAAACAAGCTGTTAAGATGCCTGGATTTGCCCTGTTTATGGATCAGGCTAATCATTTATATCCTAACATTCCTTTGATTTGTGCTGATATTAAAGCAGTAAAACCTATAAGTAGTAAAGTTAAAAATTCCCTGCAAAAACAAGTCAAAACTGGACAAAATAATCTTTATAATTTGCCAGACATCATTCAATCCTTACCGAAAGAGTCTGTAATTGCGAACCTTACTGTTGATTCCATCATTGCTAGCGAAGCCCCAAGTCAAATACCTGACCTCGGTCAAGTCGTCTATGCTTTAGGAAGTCTAGGCTATGACTTTGGGACAGAAGCCCGTCGGGACTCGTTCAAACAACTCATGCCTCCCTTTGACTTTCAGGGAACCCGGGTTCCAGCGAACCCCTACGATGCCCGTCAAATGGTGGATTACTTAGCAGAGAATATGTCTGAAGCGCGATCGCTGATTTGGACACTCAACATTGAACTGACTCCAGTTTATGCGATCGCCCCCACCAGTCCCTTTGCTGCCGATGCTTACCGCGCCCTCCACGAACTACTATCTGGTCAAATTCAAGCTGAAGGGGATGCTGAATATGTTGAGCGCGTCAGTCTCCCTGGCATTTTAACGGGCAAACAAGTGAAGCTCTACTCTGGCCAGGTGATTCCAGTGCTTGAACTCATCGGCACTCGCGGTCTCTACGGTTGGAAAGTCAACAACTTAGTGAATGCTGCGATGGCAGCAGTTCAAGCGGAAGGCACAATGGCTGACGAAGGTCGCATTCGCCAGACCTTAGATGGCTTCCTCAACCGCATTTACTACGATTTACGCAATTTGGGAACAACATCCCAAGATCGTGCCCTCAACTTCTCTGTGACCAACGCTTTCCAAGCTGCTCAAACCTTCAGCCAAGCGGTGGCGGTGGGGATGGAACTGGACAGCATTACCGTTGATCAAAGTCCCTTCCGCCGTATCGATAGCGATTGTTGGGACGTGAAGTTGAAGTTCTTCGACCCCGAAAACAGCCGCCGTGCTAAAAAGATTTTCCGGTTTACTGTTGACGTGAGTGATTTGATTCCGGTTACCTTAGGCGAAGTCCGGTCTTGGTCTTCTCCTTACTAAGGAACAGCCAAATATTCGTGGAAGTACCACAACAAAATGTAAAGAGTGCTTCCTTTGCCTTTGTCAAAACTTGCTTAACTTATTAGTTACAAGCCTTAGCCCTATGCAACCAACCATGCTCCAAATTAAACCCCACTTTCATGTCGAGGCGATCGAACCCAAGCAAGTGTATCTCCTTGGCGAACAGAGCAACCACGCCCTCACTGGGCAACTCTACTGCCAGATTGTGCCCCTCTTAAACGGGCAACACACCCTGGAGCAGATTGTCGAAAAACTTGATGGGGAAGTCCCGGCAGAATATATTGACTATGTACTTGATCGCCTCGCTGAAAAAGGTTATCTGACTGAGGCAGCCCCGGAACTGTCCTCGGAAGTGGCGGCATTTTGGAGCGAGTTAGGGATTGCACCCCCCGTGGCAGTCCAGGGGCTACAGCAGGCGGTGACGCTAACAACGGTGGGCGAGAACATCAGTGAAGTCACCCTTGCTGCCCTCGCTACTGCCCTGCGGGAGATGGGCATTCATGTCCACACTGCAAATGAGGATAGCCCTTCAGCCGTCCTTAATGTCGTCTTGACCGATGACTATTTGCAGCCGGAACTAGCCACCATCAACAAGCAGGCTTTGGAGAGTCAACAAACTTGGTTGCTCGTAAAGCCCGTGGGGAGTGTACTCTGGTTAGGGCCGGTGTTTGTTCCTGGAAAGACGGGGTGTTGGGGCTGTATGGCTCATCGGTTGCGGGGGAACCGCGAAGTTGAGGCATCGGTGTTAGTGCAAAAACAAGCCCAACAGCAGCGTAATGGTCAAAACGGGCGTGCGATGGAATGCCTGCCCACAGCACGAGCAACGCTGCCTTCGACCCTGCAAATGGGGTTACAATTTGCCACCACTGAGATTGCCAAGTGGATTGTCAAGCACCACGTCAATGCCGCTGCACCGGGAACTGCTCGCTTCCCGACATTGGATGGCAAGATTATCACCTTCAATCAGACGATTCTGGACTTGAAAAGTCATATCTCGATCAAGCGACCGCAATGTCCCACTTGTGGTGACTCCACAATTTTGCAGAAACGAGGGTTTGAGCCACTGAAGCTGGAGTCGCGCCCTAAGCACTTCACCTCAGATGGCGGTCACCGTGGAACTACGCCAGAACAAACGGTGCAGAAATACCAGCACTTGATTAGCCCCATCACGGGCGTAGTGACGGAACTGGTGCGGATTTCTGACCCGACTAACCAGTTGGTACATACCTACAAGGCGGGGCATAGCTTTGGTAGCTCCACCTCCCTGCGGGGTCTACGCAATACCCTGAAACACAAGAGTTCTGGTAAAGGTAAAACCGACAGCCAATCGCGGGCAAGTGGTTTGTGCGAAGCCGTAGAACGCTATTCGGGTATCTTTCAGGGCGACGAACCCCGTAAACGGGCAACCCTGGCAGAACTAGGAGATTTGGCAATTCATCCAGAGCAGTGCTTGCACTTTAGCGACGAGCAGTATGCCAATCGGGAAGCCTTGAACGCTCAAGGTTCATCGGCTGCCTATCGCTGGATTCCCCATCGGTTTGATGCCAGTCAAGCCATTGACTGGACGCCGGTGTGGTCGTTGACCGAGCAGACGCAGAAATATCTACCCACTACCTTTTGTTACTACAACTATCCGATGCCAGACGATTCTCGCTTCTGTAAGGCAGATTCCAACGGTAACGCAGCAGGCAACACCCTGGAAGAAGCCATCTTGCAAGGGTTCTTTGAACTGGTGGAGCGGGATAGTGTAGCAATGTGGTGGTACAACCGCCTCAGTCGTCCGGGAGTAGATCTGGGCAGCTTCGATGAGCCATATTTTGCCAAATTGCAGCAGTTTTACCGGGAACTGAACCGGGAACTCTGGGTGATTGATTTGACCGCTGACTTTGGGATTCCGGCGTTTGCGGGGCTATCGCGTCGCACGGTAGGCAGTTCAGAGCGGATATCTATTGGTTTCGGAGCGCACCTTGACCCGACGATTGCCATCCTGCGCGCTCTCACTGAGGTCAGCCAAGTTGGGCTGGAACTGGATAAAATTCCAGACGATCGGCTCAACGGCGAGTCAAGGGACTGGATGCTGGGCGTAACTTTAGAGACTCATCCTTGTTTGGCTCCAGATGCCTCGCAGCCGATGAAAACTGCTAATGATTACCCAAAGCGCTGGAGCGATGACATTCATGTAGATGTGATGACCTGCGTGGGGATTGCAAAAGCGGTAGGGCTAGAAACATTGGTGCTAGACCAGACGCGACCGGACATTGGCTTGAACGTGGTCAAGGTGATTATACCGGGAATGCGAGGTTTATGGTCGCGGTTAGGACCAGGGCGAATCTACGATGTGCCGGTGAAGCTGGGGTGGCGAACCGTACCCTCGGCTGAGGCAGAGATGAACCCTATCAATATACCGTTTTAAGTCTTTTTAAAGTTTGCGGACGACGGGCTTCGCTACATACCAGATGTCGTCCTAATAAGCTTCTTTCCAAGGAAGAAGAGGATTGGCCCACCTCAACGGGTCAAAAAACCAAACAACCAATTGAGGAAATTACTCATGGATAAAAAGAACATTCTCCCCCAACAAGGCGCACCCGTCATCCGTATGACTGCTGGCCAACTTCCTAGCCACTTAGCCGAACTCTCGGAAGAGTCTCTCGGTGGTAATGGTGCAGAAGCCTCTCACTGTGTCACTATCTGCGCCTTCGATGGTGCAGAAGCCTCTCACTGTGTCACTATCTGCGCCTTCGATGGTGCAGAAGCCTCTCACTGTGTCACTATCTGCGCCTTCGATGGTGCAGAAGCGTCTTTCACTGTCTGCGCGTGCGCCTTCGACGGTGACGAAGCATAAGGATAGCCTATACCAAATCTGTGAGAATAGGGTCTATCTGACTGATTAACCTATCTCAACCGGATTTAGTGTATTCGTTTATTTGAGAAAACGAGGTTAAAGATGTTGAGTCGCACTCCAAGCTTTTTCCTAGATTGGGTAAGCTTTTCTCATCTACCTCGTTTTCTTTTAATTGGATTTTTAAGTTCTCATTGTACCCAATTTGACACGACTTCCGCAGCCACAGCACCCGTACAGGAAATCCCCTTGCTCTCTCTGCCTGAGCCATCGTACTTTTGACTGGCGGCAAAGCGGTGTATCAGTTGTTGGGGTAAAGCCCGCTCGGTTCTAGGGACTAAAACCCAACAACAAACCTACTGGAAATGACCCTAACTTCTATGCTGAAAAATAATCATCTCAAAGCCCGTCGTCTTCAGTTTTTGCGAGGCCATCAAGAGGCTTTTGATGTGGAGCCAACCTTTATGCTTTCGCTATTTGAAGAAGCAGTCCTTGGCATAGAAGGGACTTGTGGTGTTGAATCTCAATGTAATGTGGAAAAAGCTCAACTATTTGCAATTGATTTTCAGGTTTCTAATGATGAAGGACGTACTTGGCCAATGTCTTTGACCCATGCGGTCAAGTTTATGGATAAAATTGAAAGTACAGTAGGTGTTCGACTCAATCGTAATTTGCTGGAGCAGTTTGCCACATTACACCTTGGCTCCCATAAAATACATGACAACACGGTAGGAATTGACCTAAGACCTAGAAATGATGATTCTTGTATAAAAGTATATCTGCATCTTGCCCCAGAAGAAGATCCTGAAGAATTAGTCAAAACAGCACTCGAACTTGATGGGGGTAGCTATTCACCTGAACTAATACAGGTTTTACTCAAAAGCACTATTGTAATAGGGTTTAATCTTTTCTTAAATGGCTACAGTGATATTGAGTTATGGGCTACTTCTCCGGGAGAACAATATGAAGTAACTAATTCAGATAAAGGCAAATATTTGAAGCACTATATACAGAGAATTTTTTCACCAAAAATCAATTATTTATTTCAAGAATCTACTTTCTTAGTAGTTGTTTTTTCTAAAAATGTAGAGCCAATTCTCATGTTTAATTATGAGGATATTAAAGAGATACCCAAGAATTTCTTGTTTAACACTTTAGGGGATAGAATCTACAGCTTTTGTCAGGGTCAAGATTGTATGACTTATGCTGGAGTATCTGTCACAGAGCGGGAATTGGAAAAAGACAGGTTAGAAAACTTTAGTATTTTTTATAATCAACGGGATGAATGTCAACCTTTGTTGCATATTAAAAAACGCAAAGATTAGTTAGTCTTCTCCCCCTCTCCCCGTCTCTACTTTAGTTATGCTTACTGCCTAAGAATATGGGAATAGAATTTAACCATTTATATGTTACTATCGACCCAGAAACCCTAGATTCAATCGACCAATCAGAGTTTATTAGCCAAGAATTATGCACAATCTCCAGAGATACTGTAAAAACTGATACAGAAAGCTGGACGGGAATTTATCACAGGGGAAAACATTTCTATCTAGAGCTTTTTCCTCCAGGCGGTGGTGAAGGGTTAAGGGAAGGCTTTTCCGGTATTGGTTTCAATAGTCAACAAGCAGGAGAGATGGATATTGTCAAGGAAAAGCTAAAATCCTTATTAGGAGCTAAAGAAATACTTTCTGATTTGCAAGTTCGTCAAACCGAAGATGGAAAAGTTCCCTGGTTTCATTATTTGTCCATCAATCCAGTAGAGAGAGAAGCTTTTGCTTCATGGTTGATGGAATTTGATCAGGATTATTTAAAGTATAATAACCCATTCTACAATTGATAAGGTTTATTATAACTTTTTTCAAGTTACTACCTATCTAATTATTTTTGACCATTATCATTATCAATCAATATGAACAATTGCCCTTTTGCTATTTCCCTTAACCCTGCTGTCCAAGTCACCAGCACTGAAGACGGTTATACCCTGCACGGAGCAGAATCTGAGCCGAATGCTTGGCTAACCCTTGCCACAACGCCCGGAATGGGTATGGCTCTTGATAGCCTCAAGGCAGGCAAAACCACCCCTGAATCACTCGTGCAAGGGTTAGCCGAAATCGAGGGTCAGGCTGCCGGGGAACAGTTTGGGCAGATGCTACAACAATTGGATGAACGAGGTTGGTTGAGTTATGCTGTATTGCCCCTGGCAGTGGTGATTCCGATGGTGGATTCCGCCGAGTTGAATCTCACTGAACCCTACTGGACACAAACCCGTCTCAGCCTCTCCCGCTTTGCCTATCAGCATGCCTACGAAGGCACGATGGTGCTGGAGTCCCCCCTCTCCAAGTTTCGGGTCAAGCTCCTCGACTGGGGAGCCAGTGCGATCTTAGCTCAACTCGCCCAGCCCCAAACTTTAGGATCACTGACGCCACCGCCGTACTTGGGAGCAGAAACCGCCTACCAGTTCCTCAACCTGCTGTGGGCTGCGGGGTTTCTGACGGCTGACCCTGAATCCCCCTCACTCCGGCTTTGGGAGTTTCATAACCTACTGTTCCACAGCCGTAGCCGCTTCGGTCGCCATGACTATCTCTCCATAGACCATGATATAGAGCAGTGGTCAGATTTCCCAGTCGTGAAGCCTCCCATGAGTGACCAGATTGTACCACTACCACGTCCGAACTTGGGGGCATTGATATCTAATGATGCCACCCTCACGGAAGCGATTGAAAGGCGAAGATCGATAAGAGGAGAAGATGACGACAATAATCCGATCTCGATCGAGCAAGTGGGGGAACTTCTTTATCGCACTGCTCGTGTTAAGAAAATTCTTTCTCCACAGGAGAGTTTTGGCAAATTTTGGCTGAAAGAACAGCCAAAATTTGAAGAAGCAGGTGTAGATTATGGCGAGTTGACTCGTCGCCCTTATCCAAGTGGTGGGGGAATGTATGAATTGGAAATCTATGTGATAGTAAGGCTGTGTCAAGGATTAAGTCAAGGGGTGTATCACTACGATCCACTGAATCACCACCTGGAGATGATTTTTGAATTTGAATCAGATACTGATATCTTGACTACATCAGGTTATGGGCTATGGCATACTCTTACTTCGGCTCCACAAGTTATCTTAGTGATTACGGCACGGTTTGGTCGGTTATTTCGTAAATATCGCTCTATAGCTTATGCGTTAGTGCTGAAGCATGTTGGGATCTTGCAACAAAATTTTTACCTCGTAGCAACTAATATGGGTTTAGCTCCTACGGCGGCTGGGGCTGGGGATAGCGATGCTTTTGCTGGGATAACGGGTTTAGACTATCTCGAAGAATCGGTTGTCGGAGAGTTTATGCTCGGATCGTTGCCTAACGAAGATGTCAAAGCAAGTGGGTTGGAGTCGATGGAGGTGGATGGCTCAGAAAAGCTGACTGAGGCAATCATCTCAGCAACTGATACTGAGTGGGATGGAGTTGAGGCTGAAAGTGAGTTTGGTGCTGACTTTTCACATGATGTAGAAAAATCAACGCTAGACCTAACCCCCCAACCTTCGCTACAAGGAGGGATGGCAGAGGACGAAGCCTTTTATTCAGGGAAGGAGGAGAATTCAAAGCCTCTCTCCTTGCAGGAGAGAGGTTTGGAGAGAGGTTTTCCAGATCCCGTGAAAAGTCAGAATTTTAGTGAAGCTGAGTCAGTTGGGTTAGTGGCAGAAAATCCACAGACTGATGTAGGGGAAAGTCCTGAGAATACCTCGGTGCAAGTTGAGGACATGGCTCCTTCAAATGCAATGTCTACGACGGGCTACGCCTACGCCGAGACTCCAGATTCATCCAGTGTCGCTGAAGAAGAAAGCGAATCAGCAGGGGTTTCAGTCAGTGAAGTTGAGAGTTCGGCAACGCCCATCCCCATCGCACTCCATCCCCACGAACTCGACGATCGCATTCCCGGACTGGCTGAACTTCACAACCAAACATTAGGTGACTCCCGCATCACGATTGTAATTCTAGATGGCAACCCAGACCATACATTATCCTGCTTTGCTGGAGCCAACGTTTCTAAGGTGTTTCCCTACTGGCACGAACCCGCACCTCCCATCAGCCCAGAAGATTACGCCACCTTCCAAGCCATCCGAGACCAGGGGCTAAAGGGCAAAGCGAAACAGGAGGCACTTGAAAGTGCTATACCCGACATGATAAATCGTGTTGAACTCAATGACCATGCCTGTCATGTCACCAGTACCATCGTCGGTCAAGAACATAGCCCTGTTTTTGGCATTGCTCCCAACTGCCGAGTCATCAATATGCCTCACGATGCGGTAGTTAAGAGCGACAATGGTATAGCTCTGAGTGGCTATAACGAGGTGCTGTCTCCCCTCAACTTAGCCCGTGCCTTCGAGTTAGCCTTAGAGTTGGGTGCAAATATTATCCACTGTGCTTTTTGTCGCCCCACTCAAACCAGTGAAGGAGAAGAGATCCTTGTCCAAGCGATTAAAAAGTGTCAAGACAACAATATCTTAATCGTCGCTCCGGTAGGGAACAATTCAAATGAATGCTGGTGTCTGCCTGCCGTTGTGTCAGGAACCTTGCCAGTCGGAGCCGCAAATATAGATGGGACACCCTGCCACTTTAGCAATTGGGGCGGTAACAACACAGAAGAAGGTATCCTCGCTCCGGGTGAAGATATTTTGGGGGCACAACCCTGCACCGAAAAACCCGTGCGCCTAACAGGAACCAGCATGGCAGCGCCCGTGATGACGGGTATTTCTGCACTGCTGATGAGTTTGCAACTGCAAGAGGGCAAACCCGTCGATGCCGAAGCCGTCCGAACAGCACTGCTCAACACGGCGATTCCCTGTGACCCACAGGTTGTCGCCGAACCGGAACGCTGTTTGCGCGGCTTTGTCAATATCCCAGGCGCAATGAGGGTGCTGTTTGGGCAACCCTCCGTCACCATTTCCTTCGCGGGCGACCAAGTGACCCGCACCGAACGTGCTGGCTATGCCATGCCTAGTGCTACGGTTGCCCCAGCAAGCATCATCGGTGCTATGGCTACGGATAGCAGCCCAGCCGTGCAGCCCGCCACTCTTGCTACACCTACGGAAGCATCCGTCACTGCTGCTGACCCTGCCACAGTGGAAGCTAGCACCGCCTATTCTGGTAACGTTTACGCCCTAGGGACGATCGGCTACGACTTCGGGGATGAAACCCGCCGCGACACTTTCAAACAACTGATGGCTCCCTCCGAAGTAAACGGCATCATAGTGACCGCAGATCCCTACGATACTCGCCAGATGATCGAGTACCTCGATCGCAATCCTAACGAAGCTCGCTCCCTGATTTGGACATTGGGCCTCGATGGAGACACAATCTATGTCCTAGAGCCAACGGGAGCCTTTTCAGCCGAGATATACGAGATGTTCCTGCTGATGCTGGCGGGGCAGATGGAGGCAGAAACCAGCGATGAGTTTGTAGAGCGGATTAGCGTCCCCGCCCGACGTACCAACAGCACGGTGGAACTCTTCTCCGGTGAGTTTGTGCCTGTGGTGAAGGTACATGACGTGCGGGGGATGTACGGCTGGAAAGTGAATGCTCTGGTGAACGCGGCGATGGTGCGAATCTCTCGTCAATTAGACGAAGCCCAAGAACCCATCGTGCGACAAGCTCTGACCTCCTTCCTCAACCGAGTCTACAACGATCTGCGGAATTTGGGGCAGACTTCGCGCGATCGAGCGCTCAACTTTGCTGCCACCAACATCTTCCAAGCTGCTTTAACTTTTGCCCAGGCGATCGTCCAGCGTCGTCAACTGGACACCATTACAGTCGAAAAAAGCCCCTTCTGTCGCCTCAACAGTGACTGTTGGGATGTCAAGCTAGAGTTCTTCGACCCGGAAAGCAGTAGTCGGGCACGCAAAGTCTTCCGCTTTACCCTTGATGTGGTGCAGCCGATGCCGGTGACTTTGGGTGAGGTGAAGAGCTGGTCAATCCCTGGTAAAGTGAGTTGAACGCACTGGTGACGGACTCACGTCACAAGAGTCGGTATGACATGAGCTTCTAGGCCATTCCAGAATTTCCTTGAACTGAGATCTTGCACCATTTTCAATTAGCCTTTCATGGGCGGGCGGGACGCCCACCCCACAAGAAAACTCACTCTTTGTGGAACAGGCCGGAAAGCCTGTTAAGCGAGAATGGTGCAAGATCTCAGTTCAAGGTACTCGTAATTTTAGGAATAATCCTAATACCTTTGCGCGACTTAAGCTAAAGAGTTTTTATGAACAGGCATCTTGTCTGTTCCACAATTTGTATTGCTAAGGCTCAAGAAGTAAAAACATGGGAATAGAATTTAACCATTTATATATTACTCTCGACACAGAAACGCTAGAGTCAATAGCCAAATCAGAGTTCATTAGCCAAGAATTCTGCACAATATCCAGAGATACCGTAGAAACTGATACAGAGAGTTGGGCGGGTACTTATCTCAGAGGGAAACATAGCTATCTTGAGCTTTTTGCACCAGGGGGTGCTGAAGGGTTTAGGGAAGGTTTTTCGGGTATTGGTTTCAATAGTAAACAAGCAGGACAGATTGATATTGTAGATGAAAAACTAAAATCCTTAGTCGCCCAAGAAACGTTTTCTGATTTGCAAATTCGTCAAACCGAAGATGGAAAAGTACCCTGGTTTCATTATTGGGCGCTCAAATCAGAGAGAGAAGCCTTCAGTGCGTGGTTGATGGAATTTCATCAGGATTATTTAGACTATAAAAACATCAAGCTTACCGGTGCTGGTTGCTTTGACCGTGCCGCTTATCTAAAAAACCTTGCTACCTCCGAAACTTCTTTATTTGACGACATTTCAGAAGTTCATCTTGAATTGACTTTAGCGGAACACGAGGAACTAGCATTACTACTTCGAGTCTTTGGCTATCACTCATCTTGCTCAGGAGATATTACTACCTATCGTTCTCATGGTTTTACTTTACAAGTATCTCAGAAAGTTGCTCCAAGTTATCGAATTCGCAAGGTTGTTTGCACGATGAAGGCTCAAGCTTATCAGCAAAGAAAGTTCACTTTCGGTGATAATGCACAGTTAAGTGTGGGTGGAGAACTCGCAATTTGGCAGTTTGGATAACTGAATCAATAAGTTAAAAAATAGCGATACTCCTTTGTTTGGTAGTGCAACTGATAAATTTGGCAACCGCTTGCTACCCTATTTATCAGTTGCGTCATGTCCAATAATGTCAGCCCTCAAGCTTTATATTATATAGCAATCCTAAATCATTCATGCAGATATGTAGGGGCGGTGCCCCCGTGCCCGCCCTCCGGGCGATTTGGGCAACCACGGGGGGATTGCCCCTACAAGAATTATGCAAATGATTTAGGATCGCTATAGGACTTACGCAAAAACTCCGGGTTCTGACAAAAATCGTCGCTTTTTAGATGAATATTGACGCAGAACCCTGGTTTTGTGCCTCCCGTGCGTAAGTCCTGTATTACTCAAATATTGATGCTGAGAGGGATTTTTGAAGGCTGCAAAAATCGATAAGACACCAGCCTTTGGGCATCTGCTTCGAGAATTTTTGCTTCGATGTCATTCAGGTTTACCTTGAATTTCTCGAAAGCTCTTTTCAACTGCGGCTCGACAAAAGATGAACCGGGGTAATCGAGGAGGTTCGTATAGTAAACTGAACCCAGCAAATAAAGCACTTCTATTTGGAGTAATGCTCGCTCTAGTGGCGGTAGCGAACCCATGAAATTTTGCTGCTGTGCGGAGTTGGTAGGTGCTGGAGAATAGCAACCCAAAGGAAATGCTGGTGCGTAGGTCATCAAGCCGCTTTGCGGAAAGTTAACAGCAGCGTGTTGGGCGCTAGCTGCAAAGATAACCGTAGAGATGGCCTCTACTAAATAATCTAAGCTTGCAATCCGACCGTCAGCATTTTCGCCAATATAGCAGTGTCCTTTGGCAAACAATTCACCAGCCCAATTTTGCAGTTGTCGATCGGCAACTACCGACTTATCGCTAGAATAGTTCAGGCGCAGGTATTCGCCCACCC
Organism: Microcoleus sp. PH2017_24_DOB_U_A; assembly: GCF_020738205.1. Taxonomy (NCBI): domain Bacteria; kingdom Bacillati; phylum Cyanobacteriota; class Cyanophyceae; order Oscillatoriales; family Microcoleaceae; genus Microcoleus; species Microcoleus sp. PH2017_24_DOB_U_A. Next base: position 17,888 of record NZ_JAEQCT010000048.1, on the reverse strand, counting down.
ACTGATGGATGGCATCCCAAATTAGTTGTCCGTCATCTCGATAAGGATAAATCGGTAATTGCTGAGAATTATTGACACCGCGTTTTTCTAAAGTTCGGGGGAAGGCAACTTCATTAAAGTTAGCTAAGTGGCTCATCGCTTCTTTAATAGCGAGTTGGCCGTTACTGCCTATAGTGGCACTCAATAAGAAGTCTATAGGCCCTTCTGGTGCTAATAAATTCTTATGTGCGCCGTAATTAATCAAGATAGTACCTTGCAAGTGAGGTTTCAACAAAACCATTACAGGATGACTTTTATCGGTAAAGCAGCGATTAGTTGCCAGAACAAAAGGCTCAATAAATAAGTGAGTCTGAGCTAGGTGAGATATCAGCTCGTGGTAATTGCTATCTGCCATTTGTACGACGGTTTTAGCTGTCATCCAGTTGTCGCCATCTAGGGGCGTAAATACAGGATTGTTATCCCCCGGAACTTGCTGGCAGCGAATTGCTATTGGCCGTAAATTTCGATCTTGATATTGTTCGGGCGGTACTGCAAATAATGCGATTGGAGCATACATATACTTTGGCAACCCACCAATATCGCTATTGACTAAACTATCGAGCTTGGAATAATCTGCTAGATAAAGTCGCCCGGATTGCAGTGCTGCTTCTAGATTATCTTCATGCAGAATCTCTCCGTACTGTTCGCTGGTAATTAACAGGCGCTCGTCTAGTTCTTGGATTTGATTGAGCATTACAGGGTTTGGCCCTGCTACTTGCATATAAGCAAAAACTGCATCTTGTTGGAAATTTCCTACAGTTGCCGGTCTGATTGTTAACGGGTTGAGTAACTTTTCGTAATCTTCGAGAGTCGGATTGACAGTACCGCGTACAAGTATTTCCGTAGAATCAGCTTGCTTGTCAATTAATTCTTGTCCCAAACATCTAGCAATTCCTTGAAGGTGCTTGTATAATTCTCGATCGACTTCCTCAACTTCCTCAACTTCCTCGAATTGAGCGACTTCCTCAACTTCATCAACTCGGTCAACTTCATCGAGTTGCTCGCTTTTGAGATTTCGTGCAGATTTCACTTCTAAGTTTCCGCTGAGTTCAGCTTGTATTTCTCGATCTATTCGATCGAATACATTTTCAACTTCACTAAAATCCCCTGTCAAGGGAATGCTACTTTTAACCTTGGGGGATACTTTTCGCTCCAAGACTGATTCTAGTTTTAAAACAGCATTAGTTAATTCTGCTTGTCCCTGGGCTGCCCTTATTTCACGCTCGATTGACTCTAACGAATCAATTTCACTCTCGTTTGACAGCGAGTTTTTGAGAAGATTAGCCGACTTTTCAGCCTCGTTCAAAATACTCAGCGTACTCAACACTAAACTCACCCATTTCAGGCTGGGAAGTTCATCGGCTTTAGGCAGTCTAGGCAGGTTGCCGATCGGACTAAGTGGCACCTCAGTCATAGCTAGAGGAGCTAAAACTGTATAGTCATATTCGTATTTACCAGATACAATCAACCTGCGAGCCAAAGGAACCGTTGCTAAAAAAGTGACGAAACGGTACAGCGTTTGAATGATTTCTTGCCTGGAAAAAGACATATTTTGCTCCAAAAAAAAATATTACTAGATTGGGTGAATCGAGAAGTTACTAGATTGGGTGAATCGAGATTAGAGTCTTCAGTATTGGTTGGTAACAGTTTGACTCTTAATTTTGTATTAGTTGCATCAGTTGATATAGCAATCCTAAATCATTTGTGAATTTCTTACTCCCTCCTTTTGCTAAGGAGAGGGTTGGGGTGCCGGAAAAAATTTACGACTCCTGCAAGGATTGCTACAGATTTTTAGCTGCTTGCGACTGCTACCAATCAAGAACTGGCAAGTTGTCGGCTCGGGATTAAAGTTGAAAGCCCAAAAATCCACTGTTTAACGAACTCAGCTAATATAGCATACCTGCTGAGCAACATCAGAATTCTCCTCACAGACCACCATCAGGAAGCTCGCAGGTGAAAGAAAGTCGATCGCGAGCGTTGTGGATTGATGCTTGCTTGCAAGACGGCTTGCGCCAGAGAGCAATAGCGCCAGCAAAGGCTGGAAGCTAGTTCTCATCCTAGTTCTGTGCTTGAAGCCGTATAAATTAATACACCAAATAAATAAGAAAAAAGATGACTGCAAGCCGGAAACAAAAGTTAACAAAACTTTTTAGCTAAAAAGTTTTTTTAGGCGCAAATTCAAGTAATCTATCTTTTGAGGCGAACAACCAGTCAAATCTAACTATTTTTCCAGAAAACGGCTGATTTAATCCAAATCCTGGGTAATTAAAGCGAATCGGAAAAAACCGATGGCGATTTTCTTCCTTGTGTAGGGCCACCCACTCGACAAGCGGGTGGACTCAAAGCTTGAGACGGCCAAATATTTCTGATATTTTCCCTCTACAACTTATAACTGGCTTCAGTTCTTGCCGCTCCTGCACGGCTCCCCCAAACCTATTTACTTCATACCCAAAAATGGCAATTGAGGATCTTTTCGCCAAGTACAAAAAGCCCAACATCGTTATTATCATTACCGACCAACAGCGCGCCTTGCAGCACTATCCGCGGGACTTCATCTACAGGCTCCCCGCACTGAAGCAGTTGATGAGCAACGGTTTGAGTTTCGATCGGGCATTCACCGCCGCTTCCGCCTGCGCCCCCAGTCGCGCAACTTTCTTGACCAGCCAGTATCCGGCAAAGCACAAAACAACGGATACTGGTCAGCTACAGCCGAAGGAGCCTCTGAACACACAGTTGCCCAACCTCGCCCATGTCCTAGGGAAGGCTGGCTACAAAACACGTGCTTGGCTCGGCAAATGGCACCTTGGAGAAATTGATACTAGCCCCATCGAGGCTGGATTCACGGAATGGGATGACCCGGACGCAGGCATCACAATCAGCGATTACAACACCCTAGGTGGTGGCGAGGCAGATAACGACAGTCGTTACCTCGCAGATATGCTGAAGTTCGTGGAACGGCAGGACGAGAAGGCTGAAGATCCGTTTTGCCTGGTTGCGTCCTTTGTCAATCCTCACGACGGGTTCGTAGCGTTCAGAGGGCTGGGTGGCTCTGGATATGCAAGCAGTACCCTCACTGAGGCGATCGTGGAGCTGCCACGTAACTACAGGCAGCATCTGAACGAACACCTCTTGGATAACTTACACTCAGAGCCTCGCGCCCACGCCTCAGCGAGCTGGTGGACTTTCGCTCGACCTGGCTCTAAGATGCCTCCCAAGCACAGACCGCAGGATTATGTCAACTTCTACGCCTATCTCCAGATTTTGGTCGATCGACAAATCGAGCAACTCCTGGACTGTCTGGCGAAGCAGAATCTGATCGACAATACCCTGATTATCCGCTTCGCCGACCACGGTGAAATGGCCATGAGCCACGGTTTGGTTGAGAAATTCTTTAACGCTTACGAAGAAAGCATTCGCATACCCTTCGTGTTCTCCAATCCCGTAGCCTGGCCTACAGCGCAGACTACCCAATCCCTTGCCAGCAGCGTCGATTTGACTCCCACGATCGCCTCGTTGCTTGGTGTCGAGTGGCACAAACCGGAGGAAGCGATTCCAGCAACAGCCAACCCGACGATTTTTTACGGGCAAGATTTGTCGCCAATTCTCAACAATCCGACTTCCACTGTCCAGGAATCCGTCCACTTTACATACGACGATAATCCAGCGGTTATACCTCCTCCAGAAGATAAACCGAAGCAGAGGATTTTGCACCCCAGTATCGTCCGAACGATTCGGACTTCCAAGTGGAAATATTCGGTCTACTTCAACGAACAAGACGAGGCGAAGGCTGAGGGTGCCGAAGGGGATTGGGAACTCTATAACCTAGAAGTAGATCCTTACGAGGACAAGAACCTAGCTGGTAATGGCGATCCCGAGATTAACAAGCAGCAGTGGGAATTGGAGCGGCAATTGCAAGAGGCTATGAATCGCCTGGCAACTATGCCGACTGCCTTCAAATGGCCTCCCCAGAAGACCTTGTTAAGCCGAGGCGCACCCGCCACCAAACCCACCGATATCTAGAGCGCGAGCGCCGAAGTAAGGAGTCCCGCCAAACTAGGGAGAGGATGGTGTTTTCCCTCCTTTCTCTGATTTGGGCAATATTCGATCGATCAATTAGAAAAACTCAATTACCAGTTGGTTAACCTATGGAAGCAGTTTGGGATACGTTAAAGAATATCAATTACTCTGGCATACCGATTGCTAGAATCGCTATTGTGCTCGTTGTTCTAACCTTGACACAGACGTTAAGGCGATTTTTCGTAGCAGTCATTGTTAAAACTATTGAGAGTTTTACTAGCAAAACTAAAACAACACTTGATGATGAGTTGATTACAATTATCAAGCCTGCTTTAAGTTGGCTGATTCTGATAGGTGGATTTTGGCTGAGTAAAGAAATTCTGGCAGATAACTTAGGTTCTCAACTAAATCAAACAATCGGTAGCCTGCTCAACTATACAGTTATTTTCATAGTTGCCTATGTTATTTACCGATGCTCTTCTATTTTCGGTCAGATTATAGCCAACTTAGTGCTGCACACCGAAACAGAGCTCGATGAATTGCTCAGACCTTTAATGCCCAAGATTTTTCAATCAGCAGCAATTATTGTCTTTATCATCAAGATCAGCGAGGCATTTTTAGGACAATCTGCTGCTGCATTGGTGGGGCTATTGGGCGGTGCCGGTATCACTTTTGGTTTGCTGCTGAAAGATATTGTTTACGATTGGTTCTGCACCCTGATTATTTACTCCGACAATCTCTACCGAGAAGGTGACTGGGTGGGGATATCCGGGGTCGATGGTTTCGTGCAGATACTCAATATTGGATTCAGAACTACAACTCTACATATAACTAAGTGGGGTTCTATCATCAAAATGCCCAATTCCAAAATGATTTCTGGAATTGTCGAAAACTGGTCGCAAAATCCGGGTAAAGAATTAAAATGGGGCTTAGTCTTAACTCTCAAAATAGACGGCATTTCGGCGGGGCAAACGGCGCGGATTTGTGAAAAGCTTGAAGAATTGCCGAAGTACATTCAAGGCTTGTCTCCGTCGTGTACGGTGCGGTTCAAACAAATTGACAAAAATGCCCGGGTTATTGAAATTATGGCAGTTGTCAATGACGATAATTTCTACTTTGATGCTGAGAAAAACTTAAATCTAGCTATACTAGAATTACTCGAAAAAGAAGGAATAGATTTCCTACACGTGGAACTAAGAACGGAACCTGAAAAATACAAAAAGAGCCTGCAAGCAACCAACAATTGAGCATTCATGTTGGCTCGAAGTCAATTTAGAGTAACTGCTTGCTCGCATCGTGCGATAGCGGTTGAAAATCGGGTGAAGTACAGTTACAGTCCTAGCAGACATCTGTACTTGACTCCACTCATTAATGCTAAATTGCCTGCTTTTCTCTCGATAATTCAACCTCAAATATATCGGTCATCCAAGCATTTGAGGGAAAAATATCCCGCTCCGTTTAATAACAACGGGGATTCCTGCTAAATTTACCGCACTCGCACTCTCGGAAAGCCAAATGTCAACCGCCTCTTTAACAACTCTAATAACTATTCTGGATTGCCATTCTACTCTAAAAAATGATGGCGAAGATGTCATTCAAGGATTGACCAAAAACCCAAAAACTTTACCCGCTAAATATTTTTACGACAGTCGCGGTTCTCAACTTTTTGAACAAATTTGCGAATTGCCCGAATATTATCCAACTCGCACAGAAGCCTCGATTTTGCGCCAATATGCTGGTGAAATCGCACGGATAACAGGTGATTGCGAACTCGTAGAATTAGGCAGTGGCAGTTCCACAAAAACTCGCCTTTTGCTAAATGCTTATCAATCTCGAAATTACTCCTGTAAGTATGTGCCTGTTGATGTAAGCGCCAGCATTCTCAAAGAGAGCGCCCTTCAATTGCAAGTAGAATATCCGGCTTTGCACGTTCAAGGGTTGATAGGAACTTACGAACAAGCCCTCGCTCAATTAACGCCTGCATCTTTGCCTGCGCGGATGATTTTCTTCTTGGGCAGTTCTCTGGGTAATTTCACGCCGCAGGAATGCGATGTTTTATTGAACCAAATTAAAGATGTACTCGCTCCGGGAGATTACTTTTTACTCGGCATTGACTTGCAAAAATCCCAGCAAATTTTAGAAGCAGCTTATAACGATTCTCAAGGTATAACTGCCGCTTTTAATTTAAATATGCTCGACCATTTAAACTGGCGTTTTCAGGGTGATTTTGATACTAATTTATTCACCCATCAAGCTATTTACAATCAACAAGAGAACCAAATTGAAATGTACTTGCATTGCCAAACAAGTCATGTAGTGAATTTAGAAAAGCTTGGATTGAATGTTACCTGGAAAACTGGCGAAAGTATCCTTACGGAAATTTCTCGTAAATTTGATTTAGACACTGTGGAAAAAGAACTAGACTCCAAAGGACTGAAAACCATAAAAAGCTTTACAGATCCCCAAAAGTGGTTTGGTTTAATTCTGTGTCAAGCCACTAAATGAATCACCCCGAGCCTTCGGTATTGTTTGGTTCCCAACTCTCCAAACAATACAAATTAATCTAGAAAATACGCAACCGCAGACGGCAGCACGTACTAGAACTATATTTAAAAATGTGCGTTCTCAATCGCGAGGTAGATGATGTGCTTTTCTTGTTTCAAGACTTGCTGTCAAAGTATTTGGATCGAGAAAGCGATCGGTACAAGCCCCCCAAAACGGTTGATTTGTAGTAAGCTTTAACACACCGACTTCTCAGAGCTTGAATAACCGCATTTTTTATTAGGTTTCGGGTATAGTACGAGCCGCAATTTCGCTTGTCTGTAGCAGGTAACTCTGGTCTGATTCAAGTTAATTATTTCCTCGCCTCTATTGCTATAAAAGTAATATTTGGTGTATACTTATTTAAGCGGTTACAGCAGTGGGAGAACCAACAAAACTCTGTAACAGCCAATACCTTCTATGGAGCTATCTGAATCATGTGTACGAGAATTCTATACGTTGATGGACAAGATGGACAAATAAATCCATTAATATATGACCCGAACGCGCCTAGTCCCAACGTTGTGACCGGTCGCAACATGGACTGGGCAGCCCCGCTTGAAAGCGAAATTTGGGCATTTCCAGCAAATATGGAGCGCCAGGGGGGAACATACAATAATAATGGTGATAGTTCCTTTACGTGGACATCTAAGTACGGCAGCGTAATTACCTCCGCCTTAGACGCTTGCACTACCGACGGTATCAACACTCAGGGTTTGGTTGCCAATTTGCTGTTCCTGGTAGAATCGGACTACGAACGAGGGGACGGGGAAGAAAAATTGCCAAAAATGTCAACTGCGGCATGGGCGCAGTACTTCCTCGATAGTTTCGCCACGGTCAAAGAGGCGGTTGAAGCTATGAAACCTGAAAAGTTCGAGGTGGACGCGCCCGTCATACCGGACGGCAGCAATAAGAAAAGTACAGTTCACCTGTCAATTTCCGACGCAACTGGCGATTCCGCAATTTTCGAGTACGTAGGCGGCAAGCTACAAATCCACCACGGTAAAGATTATATCGTGATGACCAATTCTCCGACCTACGACAAACAACTCGCAATCAACGAATACTGGGAAAAAAAGGATGGCATGATCGTGCTGCCGGGCACTAACAACGCCTCCGATCGATTTGCCCGTTGCTCGTTTTACCTATCGGCAGTCCCGCGCGATAATGTCAACGATGTACGCACAGCTATTGCAACCACCTTTAGCATAATTCGCAATGCCGCCGTGCCGATCGGGATCGCAGACCCCGAAAAGCCCAATCTTGCCTCCACACTTTGGAGCACCGTTTCCGACCACAAGAATCTGGTTTATTACTACGCAAACAGCCGCAGTGCGAGTGTCTGTTGGATCGATCTCAAGGAATTAAAGCTTGGCGAAGGCTCGGGAGTGCGGAAGATCGATATGCTCGAAGAAGTGAATACTCTCGAATGGTCGGAAAAACCCAAAAAGCCGGTAATAATCGAAAAGTGGGAGCTGGGCGGCGACCTCACCGATCAATTTGTACCGACCGAGCCGTTTGAATTCTTGCCTCACCCTTAAGTGTCAACGCTTCCGAGTCAGGTATAGCTTTTCTGGGATAGATGAGGTATGCCAGATTCTAGGTAGATCAAGGTTTTCAACCTTTGATACCTCATCTTCGAGAGCGATCGCCGATCCAAAGCTTCTGCATCGGCTTTGGCTTGGCGATCGCCGTACCAGCAAGGGTCGAGGTTCAATTCCCGCCATCAATGTTCTTACAGGACGGCTTGAGAAAGTTCTTTTCCAGAGCAGCCGCAGGGAACATAATTCCAGGCTTCTTAGTAGGATGGTTCAGCGTATTGAATATCCGATCCCAAAATCCTTGAATGCCGTAGTTTCCCTTAAAGCGAGAGTGGTGGAGATCGTGAAAATCTGAGTCAATGAAAAATATTGACAGAGAGCTGTGACCTTCTAAATTGTAAGCATTGCCGATCGCAGTCCAGGCGCACAATTGAGTAATATCGTATCCGAATACAAAAACAGGCAAAACGTCTGCAACGGTGACGATAGCGTATTCAAGTAGGCTTTTATGACCGGCTACAAAACTGGATGAATCCAAGAATTCGTGATGTTTGAGATGTATTTCCTGCAAGAACTTTTTGTGAAAGAGCCTATGGGTAACATAAAAGCAGAAATCCGCCACCATTATTCTCGCGAAGAATCATCCAAAATTTAAGAGCCAGCTATTTCCCCGATGAACTTCGGGAGCTAGGTACAGAATAATCGCTGCTGCTACTAAACTTTTAATTTCTCCGACCAGAATTCCTTGAGCAGTAAATTCAGGGAACGGTTGTTCTTTCACTTTCTTGACTCGGACATTGAATCTTTGCCGCCAAGTCTCGTTGTTCTCAATAACTTTTTCAATAACAATACCGAGGCTGTAGAATGAAAGTGACCCTACCAGCCAGTACAGCAAAACCTCGGCGGTAAAGCCGAGATGGAATTTATTTGAGAGCCAATAAATTAACTGCTGGACTAGGGTACAAGCAACAGCTACTTTGATAAAAAACTCTATTTCAAAAAATAAATTAAATAGTTTGACTGTTAGTTTATCCTGAGAAATTACAGTTTTTTCAGGGCAATTATTGAGTAGGTTCGGGGCTGAGAACCTGGACTGAGCATTGTTTTGTTTTTCACGTTTAGTTATCTGGACACCAGGATAAATCCATCTAGTTTAGGAAGAACAATTAATCGCTAAAAGCCTTAATATACCGTTCCTAATAACTGACATTAAGGACAAAAACTTCTCACCAATAAATTCTTATTGAGAATGCTGTCATATCTAAATTCCACTTTAAGGAGAACTAGAGGTTTCAAATATTCTCTGGTAAGTAGATGCATTTACCCTGCGTTCGCACCTTGGTGATTGAATTTACCAATCACGAAGTCAAGCAATATAATATTGTCCATCTTTTAAAAAATCTCATGTTTGCTCCACTTCGTCAACCTGCTTTTTTCAATAATTTTAAGGTTGAGCAAGGGGGCTACGGGATTGTGTGGAATGAAGATATTGATTTGAGTGAGTATGAGCTTTGGAAAAATGGCATAACAGTAGCAGAAAGCGTAGGCGTAGCCCGTCGTAGACATCCCTCAGTTAAGCTGTAGGATGGCAACTGGGTTTTTCTATTATTCGTAAGTGCGATCGATCGGCTTCGCTGCGGCCGTTGGCAATCGCACTAAAAAATAGGATCGGCATTCTGTAAATAAAAGGCGATCGCACTTCTCCCTACAAAAAAGGCGATCGCCCTTCTCCCTACAAAAAAAGCGATCGCACTTCTGGACGTAAAAGGCGATCATCTTTCCTCAGCTTTTAAAAGGATTAAAAACCACAATCTCTATCCCATCAAAATCTTTTTCATTACGAGTAACTAAAGCATCGTTATGATATTTGGTTGTAGCAGCAATAAGAGAATCTAAGGGCGGTAACTTTCGCCCTTCTTTTTCTATCATCTCCTACCAACTCTCCTCATAACAAGATCACTGATAAATCTAATGGTAAAATTCTTCCCTCGAATCCTATAATTAATTCATTTTCAAACCAGTCTTAAATATTCTTTTTCCGCAATGATTAAGGTAGTTTTTCAATTCCCTTTCTAATTTCACCAATGGTGATTATACTTAGAAAAAGATTGTTTGTATCTATACCTTTAAGCCAATCAATTACTTTTTGATTGGGCTGCTTGGCAATCAATTCAGAAATAACATTTGTATCTAAAATATAGCTCATAACAAATCTACTTCGCGGTTGTCAATATCTCTTTGACGTTCTAAATCTATATCCACACCAACTAGAGGAGAATTTTGGAATAATTCAACTAAATTTTTTGACTCAGTTTTGAGGGGCTAATTTTCTATTTTTCTGGTTGAATAATCTATTAATTCAATCTTTTCTTCTCTGGTTAAATTGTCTACTTATTGTAATAGTATTTTCACAGATAAATTGCTCATTTTAATTTTCTTCTTTCAAGAAGATTAAGACTTATCTTCTTCTAATTATAGTACCCGTTTGCGCGATCGCCCTTCTCCCCACAAAATGTGCGATCGCACTCCCTACATCCCCTTCAGGATCGCACTCCCGACACAAAAGCGATCGCCCTTCTCCCGACACAAAAGCGATCGCCCTTCTCCTAACACAAAAGCGATCGCACTCTCACAAAGAAAAAGCGATCCCACTCCCGTAAAAAAGGCGATCGCACTTCTCCCGACACAAAAGCGATCGCACTTCTGCCTACACAAAAGCGATAAAGGACAGCTCAACCTCTGCGAAAGTTGGAGAAATCCTGGCTAGTAAGTTGTCTGGAAAAACCCATCCGGGAAAGATTTGAGAATCCCTGGACTCCGCTATCGCTAAAGTCCAGGGATTCTCAAATGAATCTAAGCGAACTTCTTTGCTTTACTCTTCTGAAACCCAATCAGGATGAACTTTTCAGCCATCAAGTGGCGGCAAATGACAGCCTTGCTTATTTCACCCCTACTTGTTGCTTAATTTCTCTTAGAGCTTCATATGCTTCACGCTTACTCTGTTGGTCAAAATGTACAGCGTTATATTGATCGTATGGTTTTAAGTCAGTCGGCACTTCAATAACAGCAACAGGTTTAAATTCATCCCAGCCTGGATAATCATCAACGCGAACAGCAAGTTGAGCAGGATTTCCAAGGTCAGAAATGGATACTGTAGAGTCATAATCAGTTGTTACACACTCTTCATCTATCTCACCAACCTTAATATTTCTTTCATATATATCTGGTTCGACATCCGCAATATTACCATCTTTCTTCAGTAGTACTAAATCCCATTCAGTATCAAGATTGCTATCATTTTTGACAGTGACACAAACAGATAATTCATCGTCACTCAATCTGTCTACTATTCGATTTACTTTGACAGCCTGAACTTTCAAACTATAAATTGCACCGGAAACGGAAGATTCACCAAGTTTACTAACAGCCCAGACTGCATAGTCAGCCTGTTTTTTGCATGAATTTAATAGATTAACGTCCGATGTTAGTATGTTTCCCCACATTTTTGGGTTTGTTATCATTCCAAAAATATTTTGACTAATCTTTTTCCAAAAGTCTCTATCCTCACATATTTTATAAAGATTTTGTTGAAACTCATTGTCACATTGTTCTTTTGTTTTACCTGATTCTGCTAAGTTGTAACAATCATCATGTTTTTCACAAGCTGGGTTAAAAAGCCCATCGTAAGGATATATAAAAAATTTAGTGGCAATATGACCAATAGTAGAATTTTGAGGTCCACAGCCGTTACCAGCATAAGCTTTGGGAATATATATTCCATAACCAAAAAGAAAAAAACCAATAAATAAAGCCAATATTTTTACAAAAACTCTTCTAACCATATTTACCACCTATGATGAACGATGAACTGAGAGAGCTTATAACAAGAAAAATCCATTGACGCGGGAGCAATCACTGAATTTTGAGGAGCAGAATAAGTAACAATTTGATAGGACGTATTCTACTTAACTACCTGAGAAACAATGGCTTGACAGTTAACTGTATCAACTACCCACCCCATTTGTGAATTTTTTGAGTTAGCGGCATTCTACAAAAAAGCAATCACTAATTGGAATTTATCTGTGCCCACATCTATTAGACGTTCCCCCACCCCAATTTCGGAATTTTTCGACTTACAGGCAAATTTTCTCCCCCCAAATCCACCCTCAACCCCCACAACCCTTCCGCCCCTTACTTTTCAGCCGCCGCAAAGTTTTCTCGACTTCCCCACGAGTCGGATACAACAACTCCTGACGCAAAGCACTTTGATATGCCTCTATCGCCCCCAACGTCAAGCAGGGTTGTTTCATTCTCCTACCCAATTCTAGATCTTCGTCTTTCTAAAGCCTCTGACGGGCGAAGCGATCGCACTCCCCAATTTCCCATAAAAAAGCGATGTCTACGACGGGCTACGCCTACGCATTACAAGATCCGTAATCGCAATAAAACGTTGGGTGGGCTAGCGACAGCCTAACCCACCCAATTTAATCATAATGATACCGATGGTGCGTTAACGAAGTGTAACGCAGCCTACAAGATCGGGCGATCGCACTAAGCGCCTTGGCGACTGCTATAATACAAAACCCAACCACAATATAATCGATACTTACATAAAAGTACGACAATTTTATTGAGCTTTGACATATTTCAAAGACTCATCTGAACCGTAAGTAAGTTTCAGATTTACATCACTTACCTCATAAGATGTAGCCGAGCCTAATGCTTGAAAATATTTCATCTCCTGAGCGTTTTTAGAAGAATCTACGCACGCCCTTAGTGTGGCAGATCCTGGGATAATTATGATTCTGCCTGAATTAGCAGCGAAACCAGCAGAGTAATTGTTGCAGCCTCCACTGCCGGTGATAGTCCCCTGAAAATCATGATCAAAGTTGGCTGTAATTTGACCCGAAACAGGATCGCTGCCTAATGATTCAAGCTCCCAACTTCCTCTGAGGTTTGCCGCGTAACTGGGGCTTTGAAATGCCAAAGCCAAACACAATAGAGCCATGGCAAAAACGATGGTCTTTTTGATCTGTTTCAAGATGTTCATGGTTTGATTTCTCCTGCAATTATAGTTTGATAGTTGATTGCGTAACCCTTCGCTCCGGCTTTGTTGGATTAATTGAAAATGGTTTGAGTAAGACGTTTTCCCACCCCAATTTCGGAATTTTTCGAGTTGTAACTGTTCAGGGGGAGTAAAAGAGCAATAAGCTACGTTTTCCCACTGAGTTTTTCGTCCCATATCTTCTAGACGTTTCCCAACCCCAATTTGGGAATTTTTCGAGTTACAGGCATTTTTTCCTCCCAAATCCACTCTCAACCCCCAGAACCCTTCCGCCCCTTGCCTTTCAGTAGAATAGAATTACGCTCGATCAATGCGGGTTGGCTTAAGTGATGTGAAAACCACAAAACACCTATGCCTCACAAGGGTTTCTCCAGCCCTATCCCTGTTCATGTACCGTTTTAACGTGGATTGGTCGTTAACGACCAATCCACGTTAAAATAGTTGAGAAAATTCTGAACTATTTTCCAGGTTCAAAAAAACCTAGCCTTGAAAGGGAAAGTACTACCCCTCTTCCCTCCCTGTACACGTCGGTTTCAGCTCGTGTTCTGGCCTTCAGAAGCCAAACCAGCTTTTGATTGAATTGATCGTACCCGTAAAAAAGTCTCTCACTGTATAGTATATATTTTTGATCCAGTCCCACACCTGGTTGAAAAATTCGGCGATCTTAGCCCATAATTTGGCAAAAAAGTTGTATATGGCATCCACCGCAGTGAGGATAGCGTACTGTTGTGATGGATTATTCAGGCCATGATTTTCGAGGGCATCGAAGGCTTTGTCAACCGCGTCGTGGGATTGTTCCCGCCTTTCTTTCATCCGCCGCTTGAATTCGTCCTCGGTAATGCCCCCTGCATTTAGCTCTTCCGCATTTACCTTCGTCTCATCTTGCAGCCGTTGCTGGTGGTATACCTGATCGTCTTGAATTCCTGATATTATTGATATTGCTTTATAGTCCAGTCCATCTAGTGGTATCTCGTCGTTTGTCGCCAAACTTACTCGCTCGGTTTTCGGTCTTACACTCGCGTCACTATCTAAGCACCAGGTATATGGCATCGCATAACGAGTCGATGGGTACGTCTTATAGTGGTTGCGGATCGAGTTCATTTTTTCCTGGAACGTCATCGTGTCTTTGGTTTGGGTTTCCATAAGTCTCCTCTTTTTGATTGACTGTGTGGTTTTTCCTTCCCACATCCTTTAGACGTTTCCCAACCCCAATTTCGGAATTTTTCGACTTACAGCCAAATTTTCTCCCCCAAAAACCACCCTCAACCCCCAGAACCCTTATACCTCCTATCTTTCAGCCGCCGTATATTTTTTTCAACTTCCCCACGAGTCGGATACAACAACTCCTGACGCAAAGCACTTTGATATGCCTCGATCGCTCCCAACCTATCCCCCAACCCCACCAAGGCTCTCCCCAGCCAGTAATCAGCCATAGTCGGATTAAACGCCCTCAATTCCTGACATCCCTCACAAGCGGCTTTCCACGATCGCAAACTCGCCCCAACATCCCCCAGCACTCGGTAACTCTCCCCCAGCCAAACCGCAGCAGGTAATGATTGCAGAGAACCCCCTGCTGGTAAAAACTCCCATCCTTTCTCCAACGCCTCCACCGCTTCCTGATGTTTAAGAGCCAAAGCCAACACCCTTCCATGACAAAACCAAGCATCAGCTAACTGAGGCTGTAGTTGCGTCCCCTTTTCCGAAACCAGACACCCCCTTTCAACCTCTTTAAAGCATTCCACCAACACTCGCCCCGCGATCGCCCAAACACTCCAGCGTTGAGGAAAACGCTCAAGCATTTCTTCCACTATGGAAGCAAGGGTTATGTTATTCCCCTCTTTTGTTTGGAGAGTACCCTCGACCCCCTTTTTTAAGGGGAAAGTTAGAGGAAGAGAGGTCATTTTCGCAACAGGCAAAATCTCACACAAAGCCCGATAAATTTCACACTCATCGGGATACAGATGATAAGCTTTTAGCATCATGGACGCCGCCCTCTGATATTCCCCCGTCTCAAACAAGCAGCGCCCATAGTAATACCAACCATGAGGATGATTCGGGTGTTGTGCGGTAAACTCTGCTAACACCTCCAAACCTTCCTTCCAATCTCCTCGAAAGATGTGATAATATGCCAGAGATTTGTGAGTCTCAGCCCCATGAGGATACTGTCGCAGAGCAGAGGTAATCATCTTTTTAGTCTCCTTCCCCTCCTTCCCAGATATCAATCTCATCGCGCAACGCTCATTCAACTGTCGTTGAAGTACCCGGAAATCATCAGCAGCTAAGACGATTAATTTATGCAACCGTCGCTGTGCTTCCTGAAGATTCCCCACCGCCATTAGCGCATCATAGCTATGAATTAAGGCGACAATATCATCAGGGTTAAGTGACAAAATCATCTCAAAGGCTCCTAAAGCCCCAACAGGATTCTCTCTCCCCATCTGCAATTGTCCCAAAACCAGCCAGTTAGCTGCGTTATCTGGTTGTAGGTTAGCCGCAGTTTCCAACGCAGTGATGGCTTTTTTACTGTCACCTCGACAAATTGCGATCGCGCCGCTGATATACTGTCCTATCCCTTCATTGTCCGACAATGGTAAGGCACTCTGATAAACCTCGATCGCCTCAGCTTCCCTTCCCATTAGCTGCAAGAGTTTCCCCAATTTTAACAACACATCTATTAATTGAGGTTGCCGCTCAATGACTTGGCGATACTCCTCAACCGCCCGCTCCCAGTTACCCATTACTGACAAGAGATTAGCTAATTCCAAGCGTTTCTTCCAGCCATAGGGATACTGCTCCACATACTGACTTAATGTGTTCAGCTTCTGCTCTTGTCTCGTTAGCTTTTTTTCTAAGACTAGATGAACATTCAACTCCACCCCAGAGCAGTGGGTGACTGGTACCAAGCAGGAAAAATTGTTTCCAGACATATTGCGCTTACTTGATAATTAAGAGAACAATCAAAGCGCCCCTTTTGTTGGGGGAATGGAGCTATTTTTTGGTAAATCGTGATTATTTCATCTGAGTGAAAACTTTCCATTCCGGGCTCTCCCTTTTTGTCCGGTGACTCGGAGGAATTTAACAGAGAATTGTCCAACCCTGACAAATACTTTGTCAAACGCTTTTGCAGAATTTTTCGCGCTTGTGAAATACGTTTGCGAAGGTTTTCGTAGGATACACCTAGCTTTTGTACTATTTCCAGATAGGATTTTTCCGCAATGAAGTGTAGGATAAAAGGTTCGCGCAGTTTGGGCGGCAAATCCTCAATAGCGCGTTGGATTATCATTGCTAATTCGCAGTGTAAAGCGACAGTTTCAGGACTATGGGAGAGAGAAACCAGTCCCTCTTCCCCTTTTTCAATTATTACTTCCAAACTCTCAACCCGATCGCCCAACCTCTTATTTTCTCGATGTATATCCATACAAAGGTTATAAGTCAGTCGGGTCAACCAAGCTTTAAAATTAGTGATGACACCAGTAGAATCTTGACTCTTCTCAAAGGCTTTGAGCATCGCTCGACTGAGTACCTCTTCGGCATTAGTCGCGTTTCCGTCCATCCACTTCAAACAGCAACGGTAAAGATAATCTCGGTGCTGGTTCCATTGTTGCCAAAAATTTGTGCTTGTATCTGACGAGCGATCCGACTGCTTTGAAATGCTAGATAATTGAGAACCTAATTTCATTTCTAATGCCTAAACTCTGGCTGTAAGTTTCAAGTAATCTTGGAGGTTGTGGTTGACAGTCACACCGCGATCGTTCTATCAAAGCTGCTGAACACCAGGGTCTAGGAAAATACCCTACCTAAATATTAGTAATACTTACCCAAATTTTACACTCAAATTGACTGGTAAATAGGCGTGAGTCAACCGTATTGTGCAACCAAATGTAAAATCATACAAACTCTTGCTGTTGCTTTTTTTAATGAATTTTGCCTGCAAGCCATACCTGTAGAACCCATCCAATATGTAGTTTGCTAGTAACTCAAGTACGAATGCCGATGCGAATTGCATCTCCATCTTGGCATTTCGTACTTGATTTACCTGCTGCCAGCTACGGCTCTCTGCCCTGATTCAACAATCCGTACTCTGGATTGGTGAGAAATCAAGAAAAAGAACAAACCGCCCAGGCTTTTAATCCTAATGCGCGCGCATCTGTGAAGCGCTGGACTGCATTACATTTTCGACTCGGAAATCACCGGCATTATATTTTCGACTTGGAAATCACCGGGATTTTCGTTGATAACCTGGTTAACTGTATCGCGCAATATTTTTTCTAGCACGTCAATAAATGAACCAGTTGCAGTTTCTGTGACCCAGGGGTCCATCACTACAGAACGCAGAACGGTGATGGGCATGTCTGATGAGCCATCTACTCCCAAACGTTGTTTGTAGGTTTTGATGAATTCTGTCCCGTAGGACTTTTCGTAGAAATCCGTCGTGCTCACAATCAGATCGTAAGCAGAGATATCAGTCTCCGGTTCGATGCTCAGCTTCTCGTAAATTGTTTGGTTGAGTTTGTTTGCCTTCTCTAAATTGTTGTTGACTTTGCCCGATGGAGTCTTGAAGTTGAAAGCATAGACCAAGATATTTTGGCAGGGGGAACGCATCTTATTGAACACTCTTCGCTAGTGGTGAGTATATTTTGAGATAAATTCACCATTCTTAGAAGCTATAGATACGCTTTGTAATG
>NZ_JAEQCT010000181.1:0-6559 GCF_020738205.1 Microcoleus sp. PH2017_24_DOB_U_A | reverse complement strand
ATTACAAAGCGTATCTATAGCTTCTAAGAATGGTGAATTTATCTCAAAATATACTCACCACTAGCGAAGAGTGTTCAATAAGATGCGTTCCCCCTGATTTTAGATTAGAGAGCATTTAGAGTCGATCGCACACCCTCGGCGATCGGTGCATTATGATAAAGCAAGCAGCGATAAAGTCTCATCTTCATAAAATAATTCGATCGCGTTAAAATCCCGACGCAGCAAATTTTCAATTTGCAATGTCGAACAGTTTCCCAGGCGAAGCCAAATAACTTTCGGTGGATTCCCAAATACTAAGCTCAGGTCGTGCATATCCGCGTCTTTCGAGACAATCATCAAATTATTGTATGAATGCATAATCCCAAACTATTGGGTCGATCGTTGCTTTCATTCCCACATCTCGAACGTGAAGCGAATTTGGGAAAATATCGCTCAAACGATTCGGCAACTTGGGCGACAAGTTTTCATCAAAAAGTAATTTCATGCGGATAAGGTCGCAGTCATAAACCGACGCTCACGGTCAGCAGCATAAGCTATACAAGCTTTTAAATCTTCTCGTGTCAAATCGGGAAAATCGTCGAGAATTTCTGCTTCAGTCATCTCCGAAGCCAGGTACTCAAGCACTTCATAAACCGTAATTCGCAAGCCGCGCACACAAGGCTTACCACCGCGTTTATTTGCTTCGATCGTGATGTGGTTTCGGTAGTTCATAAGAAACACTCGGTAATATCATTTTTCTGTGAAGCTACATAGAATGTATTCTTTTGTTGTGCTGTGAGTCCAGTCGCCTGGAGCGCATTAGTGATGAGGGAGTTATCGATTTCGATCGTGGTTTTCATAGGTATTTTGGGGTGAGTCTTATCGATCGCGCTTTCATCCAATTACAAGCGATCGCCCACCGGCAGCGATCGACATCTTTTTTTTTAATTAAATCCTTTTGTTACTGCCGATCGATCGCATATTCTCACATATAACGAAGTTCAAGTGCATTGCAAAAGCTACTCAAGCGATTCAGCAAAGCATTGTAGTAGGGATAAGCATCATCTCGTTCATCTTGAAGGCGGGCATAAAGAGTCAATTCTGGCTCTGCGGCCAGACGATCTTTAGGAACATCTAAGCCCGCTTCGGCTAGGCGAGTTGCCGCGATCGCGACTAACAATGACCCAATTGTATTAGTTTTACCATGATGAAGATCGTTCAGTCCAGGTAGAATTAGCTCTGCTCCCGGCAACTCATTTAAGTTCATAACTGTCCATCCTCTATGTTACTTTCAAAACGTTTGATGAAGTTCTCAACTCTGCTTCTGAGCGCATCAGGATTAAGAGAGGGAAATCGGATTAATTCGGGTGCAATACTCTCAAAACTATTACGCAGTTCTTCTAAGGAAAATAATTTCTGTTCGTACATGGCTTGAACATCTTTAATGTCCCGATCGAATCCCCTGGATATTTTGGAGAGTGCTTGGGCTATAAAGTCATAGTGATAAAACGAGATTTGACCGTATTTGCCAATGAAGATACTCCTGTCGCGCCACCCCGGAATTGTGGGTAAGAAATCCTGTGGGGAAGCCAGTTCGATATTAATATTCAATTCTTGTTTGATTTTGGCGATCGCACCAAAAATGCCTGGGGGTTCAGGATCTAGACGAATATCGATATCAATGGTCGAACTCCGCCATCCAATCAGTAGGGCGCTAGCACCACCCGTAAAATAGATGCAGCCTGAACCCTGAGCCTCTCTGCCCAAGACTTGCATCAGTCGTTCTATCTTCTGAGAGTCAACATTCGGACGCATATGCTGCACAAATATTTAAACGGTAACAGATTTCTTATAACTCTACATCAATATTATTACATCGCCCTCTTAATAATAAATTCAAGATTGCTGCTCGAAAACAATTTCTTCATATAATTGCTCGATCGCCAAACTCAACCCAATACTTCTAAGCTCCACGCGATCGCCCGCTCGATAGCTCAGAATCAACCAATCCCCCGCATCATTTCTGTGATAAATATCGATCGCCATCTCATCCGAACTCACCAACACATAATCGACCAAATTCGGATTGCGGCGATATTTTTCAAACTTTTTGCCGCGATCGTAAGCCTCGGTACTATCCGATAAAACCTCAACAATTAAACAGGGATAGGTAATATATTGAGGGCTAGAATTATCTCGCCGATCGCAAGTGACACTCAGATCGGGATAGGTATAGTTGCGAGTATTGAGGATATTTACGCGGCAGTCAGAATTGTATGTTTTACAACCACTACCCCGCAGATGGGGCTTGATCGTCACTAAAAAGTTTCCCGCGATCGCACTATGATTTTGCGTGCCCCCACTCATCGCACATACGCGACCATCGATTAGCTCGTGCCTTTCTAATTGTTGCTCCTCCCAAGCAAAATACTCTTCAGGCGTAAAGTACCGCTCCTGCTCTCTAGCTGCAATCATAACAATCTCCTAATTTAAAAGTAGTAATACCAACACGCTCACCGGACGTAAATCACCTTAGTTTTATGATATATGTCAACTTTTAAGGTGTTGTTTCTGGGGTGAGGTCGAGGTTGCGATAGACTTGTTCGATCGCAAAACTAAGATTGATGCTTTTTAGTTCGATAGTGTCACCTT
Organism: Microcoleus sp. PH2017_24_DOB_U_A; assembly: GCF_020738205.1. Lineage (NCBI taxonomy): Bacteria > Bacillati > Cyanobacteriota > Cyanophyceae > Oscillatoriales > Microcoleaceae > Microcoleus > Microcoleus sp. PH2017_24_DOB_U_A. Next base: position 3,928 of record NZ_JAEQCT010000181.1, on the reverse strand, counting down.
CTTTGTAGTTAATAATGATCCATTCACCAGCATCATTTTTATGATACAAATCCATTTCGATACTGGTGGAACTAACCAATAGATAATCTTGTAAGACAGGGTTGCTGCGATACATTCTAAATTTACCACCGCGATCGTAAGCCTCAGTGCTGGGAGAGAGAACTTCAACGATTAAGCAGGGGTAGGTAATGTATTGGGTTGTGGTTTTATCGCGATCGTCGTACGTTACACTTGCATCGGGGTGGATATAGTTTTTGGTTCCGACAATGTTGACTCTCAGATCGGAGTTTCCTGTTTCGCAACTGCTGTTTTCTAGATGATTGGAGAAGAGAGTTGTGAGTCTGACGGCAATGCGACCATGATTGACGCTACCGCCGCTCATGGCGTAGACTTGGCCGTCGATATACTCATGCTTTTCTAGCTGCTTTTCTTCCCAAGCAAAGTATTCTTCTGGGGTTATTTGAGGAAAGTTTTCTTTGGCGGCGATCATTTTTTTAGGTAATGGGTAATGGAGTTTATTTCTATTTTACTCTTCTTCATCATTATCCAAAAGCTGTTTTAAAGAATCAAAATTTTGTTGAGAACTGTGACGAACGCGGTGAATTTCAACCATTCTAGTATTTTCATCTTCTACGATACTAAATAAAATACGATATTTCTTCTCATATAAAATTTGACGTATTTCCAGGTCGAAATACTCACTTTCTAATGCTAAGGGACAACGACTAGGAAAGCTTTCCAGTTTGAGCATTATTTCATAACAGCCCCTAACCCAACGATAGGATTTTTCAGGAGCATTGAGCTTGAGCCACAAAAAGATATTTTCTATGTCATGAATAGCAGTAGGAGATATCTCAACTCGGTAGGTCATATTTTTTTTGAAGCTCTTCAAAAGCTTGATGAATAGAAACCCCTTTACCTTGATCAAATTCCCCTAAGCTTTGACGAATACCTGCAAGAGTTTCAAGAATTTCTAACCGATTAAGTAGTTTTTCATAACTTTCCGCATCCTGAAGCACAGCAACCGCTTTACCATTAATGGTAATTACTATTGGTGTTTTATCTGTTTCAAACTGATGAAGCAACTCAGGAGCTTCCTGTTGAAATTGATTCAGGGGACGGCTATGGGAGAGGTTAAGCATGGTGTTCACTTTTTTTGAGTGTTGTTAACAAGTTAGCAAAATATTATTTTTTATTGCCTAAGTTATAAAGGCACCTCAATCCCCAACTCCTCACAAAACCCCCGAATCACCCGATCGCTACCACCAGCCGCCACTTTCAGTATAATCGCGAACATCCCGCAAACCACTAAAATTTTACTCTTCCACGCGATAGCCCAATTCGGCCAAACGGGTGCGGGACTGCCGCCATTTCGGCTGCACCTTGACAAATAACTCCAAATATACTTTACCCTCAATCAACTTTTGAATCTGTTCCCGGGCCGCACTGCCGATCGACTTGAGCATACTGCCGCTTTTACCGATTAAAATACCTTTTTGGGAATCCCGTTCGACGTGAATCGTCGCCAGAATGCGGGTAATCTTCGCTTCTTCTTGAACAATGTCGATCGCGATTGCTACAGAATGCGGCACTTCTTCCCGCGTCAGCAGCAAAATCTGTTCCCGAATCAACTCGCCCATAATAAAGCGTTCCGGCTGATCTGTGACCAAATCGGGCGGATAATAATAGGGGCCTTCCTCCAGATGTTCGATTAACAACTGTTGTAGCGGTTCCACACCCTCGCCCGTGAGAGCCGAAAATTTCACCACCGGCCACTCGGGATTGACAATTTGTTCGTAAGTTCGATCGATCAACACGGAATCCTCCGGTTGTTCGTCCAGCTTATTCATCCCCAAAATCACTGGAATTTTGCAATTGCTGAGAATTTCGATAATATATCGATCGCCCCCACCAGACTCCACCGAACCATCCACCACAAACAGCACCACATCCACCGACTGAATCGCCGCGCGCGCATTCTGCACCAAAACCTTACCCAATTGGTGATGCGGCTTGTGAATTCCGGGAGTATCGACAAAAATAATTTGTGCTTCCGGCGTCGTCAGGATGCCCCGCAGCCTGTTGCGCGTCGTCTGAGACACCGGCGAAGTAATGGCAATTTTCTGTCCTACCAACTGATTCATCAGGGTGGATTTGCCAACATTCGGGCGCCCGATAATACCCACAAAGCCCGACTTGTAGCCCGCAGGAGCCGCGGGAACACCCATGATTTCCGATACGTCGATAAATTTACTATCTTCCACTAAAATCACCTATTTTCAAGCCCCTTCTCTGTCTATTGTCGCCTGAAAATACTCAAACGCCCATTGATGCACTCTAGCATCTTTCTTCCGCTGGTATAGCGCATAACACTCAAAGGGCGATCGAGCCGTCAACCAGTGTTAAAACGCCACAGGCGATCGACAAAACTTGATATCTGAGACAAAATTTGATAAAGTTCCAATGACATCGATCGAAAATGAATCATTCTGGTAAAATCGAGTCCCCAACGCTGTAACAACTTCAGATGTGTAAATGTCTCACTCAACTGAAACCATTCTACAGTTTGTCAGACCAACCAGTTTGTACGTTTTTGAAGATGTATGGTAATAAATTAGATGGGTCAAAACCAAGATAAAAGTTCATTAGCATTAGATTTTTTATAAATTAAAGCTAATGTTTTTGTCCCTACCTAATTAGTGCTAACCGTCATAAAGTTGAGGAGATGAATCGGATGAAATCGAAATTATTTTGGAGTTGCTGCACCGTATTGGTAGCCAGCTTGCCTATTCCTGCCTTCGCTCAAACAGCCCCTCAAGCAGGTATTGACTACAAAGGCGGCTCAAAGAACTACCAAACAGTACCGGGCAAAATTCCTGAAAGAACTTTACCCAAAGCCTTTGACTTTCCAATTATTACTAATGTTGCTACTGACACTAGCATCACCACAGATCACCTAATTACCGAGCAGTTTCGCGCGCCCGCGACTCGTACAGAATACACCCGCGCTCTCACCACCTGGTCAGAATCTATCAGAGAATGTCTGGGTAAACAGCCCCGCTTGATCCGGGCCAGCACCAAGAACCCGATTCAGATTAATGGCAAAGTAGGCACGATTGTCAGAAATGCAAATAACCGTGCAGTTTGCAAATAAGCGAGTAAGTTCCGCTGTCTGAAGACAAAAACTAGAAAGTGTTTTTACACAAAAAGAGCAATAGTTTTCTATTGCTCTTTTTGTTGGCAAAATGTCAATGAATTGGTTTGTAGTGAGGACTTCAGTCCTTCTTAATTTCTGAGGACTCGCATTCCTCACTACAAACGAGATAATGCAGAAACCTGGTTTTTTCCAAAAATATGCTGTGAAACCTGAAGGATATAGATTTCAAACTATAATTTTCGATTAAGGAATGAGAATTAAATAACTTCGACAGGTTTGTGGGATGGGCGTCCCGCCCGTCCAAAAACGACGGGCGGGACGCCCATCCCACAATAACAATTAAAATTGTAAGTTATTTAATTTGCGATCCTAAGTAGCGCAAAATTCATTCGTACTCAGCAAAATTTCCCCATAATCAGGAATCCAAGCCAGCCACTTTTGGTCGGAGCACTGACACAACAACCACGCTTCGTCAAAACTGAATGCTGTTGGCGGATTGAACAATTTGACCCACATCGAAGGAGCCAATTTTGGTGCAGGTACGGCGCAGCCAAATTTTGCCCAGTCCAAGGCACTCGCGGCGCTGGCTAGCGTTGCTTGCGGTTGCCGACTACGAATATCTGTTTGCAGTTGCATAACTACTCCTGTAGAGCTAAAAGTCAGCACGCCTTGCGGGGTTAGGAACTGTAACTTAATTTATGGACAAAGCTACCCATCCTTGACTATTTGGGTAGCTTTTTGAGCAAATTGTGGCGGCACGAGACTATTTGC
>NZ_JAEQCT010000047.1:0-59256 GCF_020738205.1 Microcoleus sp. PH2017_24_DOB_U_A | reverse complement strand
TAAAATTTTTAGTAGAGCAATAAAGAGGTTTGATCGTTCGGACTTTAGTCCGCAGAAATTGATGCGGACTAAAGTCCGAACGATCGAACCAAGACATAATTATGAGGCGGCAGTGCCGTGTCTGTACAGTATTGTAGGCAATGGAGAACCTGTATATTTTCATAAGTTCGATCGCCCGATCCGGTCGTACCACACAAATTTTTGCGGTGGATTGCGGACTGTAAGCTTGTACAAGCAGTCAATTGTGTTGCAACTTCGGCGCTCGTTAACCGCACTCATAGATTAACAATCGTGTTTCAAGATTAAGATAGTTGTGAGACCATGTATGAACGGATAACAACAGGAATCCCCTTGATTGCGAGGAACCAACGTGCAGCCAACAGACCCTAGCAAATTTACAGATCAAGCCTGGGAAGCCATAGTCAAATCCCAGGATGTAGCCCGCCGCTTTGCCAATCAGCAGCTAGAGGTTGAACATTTAGCGATCGCCATTCTAGAACAGCAAGCCCTAGCAAACAGCATTCTCAGCAAGGCCGGAGTCGATGTCCCCCGCTTGGCGCAACAGTTAGATGCTTTTGCCAAACGACAGCCGAGAGTTGCCAACGCTGACCAACTATACCTCGGCCGCGGCTTAGAAGTGATGTTAGATGCTGCTGAGTCTGCCAGACAGGCTTGGCAAGATAATTTTATCGCCGTTGAACATTTATTAATAGGCTTGCTAGAAGATGAACGAGTTGGTAGGCGATTGCTGACTAAGGGCGACGGGCCGCCGGGCCGCCCCGGATACGATCGCAAACCGGCCCCCGGTACGATCGATCGCGCGAAACTCGAAGAAGCAATCAAATCAATTCGTGCTACTACCAAAGTCAAAGATCAAAAGCAAACCCAAAGTCAAAGTCAAAGTCAAAACCAAAATTCTGACGCCAACTCCGACGCCCTCACTAAATACGGGCGCGATTTGACAGAAGCGGCAAAAGCAGGCAAACTCGACCCAGTAATCGGCCGCGACGAGGAAATCCGCCGCGTCGTGCAAGTTCTTTCCCGCCGTCAGAAAAACAATCCAGTGTTAATTGGCGATCCCGGAGTCGGAAAAACTGCGATCGCCGAAGGTTTAGCCCAGCGCATTGTCAACGGCGATGTACCGGAATCTTTGAAAAATCGCCAACTATTCAGCCTCGATATGGGCAGTTTAATTGCTGGGGCAAAATTCCGGGGCGAATTTGAAGAACGATTGCGTTCTGTGCTGCGAGAAGTTATCGATTCCGACGGGCAAATTGTCCTATTTATTGATGAATTGCACACGGTTGTTGGCACTGGCGGCGGCGGAAGTTCCGGTTCGGGAATGGATGCCGGAAATTTGTTGAAACCAATGTTAGCCAGAGGTGAATTGCGCTGTATCGGCGCTACAACTCTCGATGAATTCCGCAAAAATATTGAAAAAGATCCGGCACTGGAACGCCGCTTTCAACAAGTATTTGTCGGGGAACCGACTGTGGAAGATACTGTTTCAATTTTACGCGGATTGAAAGACCGTTACGAACGCCACCACGGGGTAAAAATTACCGATTCGGCGCTGGTTGCTGCTGCTACTCTGTCTTTTCGCTATATTTCCGATCGCTTTTTGCCGGATAAGGCGATCGACCTTGTAGACGAAGCGGCCGCCCATTTGAAAATGGAGATTACCTCCAAACCCGTGGAATTGGAAGGGATTGACCGCCGGGTGATGCAGTTGGAAATGGAAAAATTGTCGATCGAAGGTGAGGGTAAAGGCGCTCTATCCCCGGGAATCGGCCCCCGCATCGAACGCATCACATCGGAGATTGACATTTTAAAAGTCAAGCAGGAAAAACTGTCTTCTCAGTGGTTGGGCGAAAAGCAGTTGTTGGATGCAATCAATAAATTGAAAGCAGAAGAAGACCAGTTGCGAGTCCAAATCGAACAAGCAGAAAGAGCTTACGATTTGAATAAAGCGGCGCAGTTGAAGTACGGTAAATTGGAGACTGCGGTGCGCGATCGCGAAGCCAAGGAAGCCGAACTTTTGAAACAACAAGCTCAAGGTTCTTCCCTGCTGCGGGAAAAAGTTACTGAGGGCGATATTGCGGAAATTGTTGCTAAATGGACGGGAATTCCGGTCAATCGGTTGTTAGAATCGGAACGCCAAAAATTGCTGCAATTGGAAAGCCATTTGCACAAGAAAGTTATCGGTCAAGAAGAGGCTGTAACGGCGGTTGCTGCGGCGATTCGGCGGGCGCGGGCGGGGATGAAAGATCCCGGTAGACCGATCGGCTCTTTCTTGTTCATGGGCCCCACAGGCGTCGGTAAAACCGAGTTAGCGCGGGCGTTGGCGGAGTTTTTGTTTGACAGCGATGATGCGATTATCCGCATCGATATGTCGGAATATATGGAGAAGCAAAATGTCTCCCGGTTGGTAGGAGCTCCCCCCGGATACGTCGGTTACGATGAAGGGGGACAACTTTCGGAAGCAGTGCGGAGACGCCCTTATTCGGTGGTGCTATTTGACGAAGTGGAAAAGGCGCACCCTGATATTTTTAACATTTTGCTGCAAGTGTTGGATGACGGCAGAATTACCGATTCTCAAGGTCGAGTGGTTGACTTTAAGAATACCGTCATTGTGATGACAAGCAATATCGGCAGCGACCACATTTTAGAAGTGTTTGCTAAGAAGGGAAAAACTACCAAAAAACCTGCTGCTAGGAAGCAGGAACCGAAGGAGGTGTCAATTCCCAAGACTGATTATAAAGTTGCTGATGATGGCACTGTCGAGGTATCTGCCCAGCGAGTCGATATCTCAGACAAGAGTGAAAAAGACAATAGTGAAAGTGAAGATTTACCGACTCAAGAACGGGAGACAGACCAAGAGTACGAACAAATGTTAAAACGGGTGATGACTGCTTTGCGATCGCACTTCCGGCCGGAGTTTCTTCAGCGGGTGGACGAGACAATTTTGTTCCACACTTTGAGCAAGACGGAACTGCGGCAAATCGTCACCATTCAAGTCAAGCGGATCGAGCGGCTGTTGGCGGAACAGAAAATCACCTTGGAACTGTCCGATGCTGCAAAAAACCATATCACAGATGTCGGTTACGACCCAGTTTATGGCGCTCGTCCCCTGAAACGCGCTATCCAGCGGGAGTTGGAAAACCCGCTAGCTAACAAGATTCTCGAAAATGCGTTTGTTGAAGGCGATACAATTGCGATCGACTGCGTAAATAACCATTTGCAGTTTCGTAAAAAAGACTCTCTCCCCGCGTTGGTAGGTAACAGTTTGTAGTTGTGTTAGGAACAGGCTTTCCGGCCTGTTCCACAAAAAAGAAATCTTCTTGTTTCCCAGAAAGCCTGGTAGTTTAAAATCATGAAACAACTAACTAGAATCACTCTGAATCCAGAAGTAATGGGAGGAAAACCCTGCATTCGCGGCTTGCGAGTCACTGTTGGCACGATAGTCGGACTGATGGCATCGGGACACTCACCGTCAGGCATTTTGCAGGCTTATCCCTACCTGGAAGAAGCAGATATATATGAAGCGCTTGCCTATGCAGCGTGGCGAGTTGAAGAAGTAGAAATTCCTCTCAAAATAGCGTGAAAATTTTGATTGATATGAACCTGTCACCTGAGTGGACTGTCGTATTTACTAAATACGGAATAGAGTCTCTTCATTGGTCTACAGTCGGCGATCCTCGTGCCACAGATCGCGTTATTATGGAATGGGCGCGAGTAAATGACTATGCCGTATTCACTCATGATTTAGATTTTGGCGCACTGCTGGCCGCAACCCAAGCTGATGCTCCCAGTGTCATTCAAGTGCGTATTCAAGACGTGCTGCCTGCTAATATAGAGAGTTTGATTGTGGAAGTGTTACATCAATTTGAGCCACAAATTGAGTCGGGGGCGTTCATTTCTGTGGATGAAACGCGCTCTAGGGTGAGAATTTTGCCGATTACACTTCGATAATTATTTATGGCCTGTTCTACAAAAATAAATCTGCTTGTGGAACAGGCCAGAAAGCCTGTTATTCAAAAATTAAAAACAGGCTTTCTGGCCTGTTCCACAAAAATAAATCTGCTTGTGGAACAGGCCAGAAAGCCTGTTATTCAAAATAGTCAAGCCTGCTGCTTAATATTACTAATTAGCCATCGTGCGACTGGTGTAAGCATCCATGCTGTAGGCGGGAACGCGAACAGTGTAATCAATTTCTGTTCCAGTCATCGATTTTGCCAGTTGTTCAAAAGATTCATTGCTCCAATTGCGATCGTGAATGGGCTTGGACTGTTCGCCCAGGAAATATGCTTGAGTGCCAATTAAAGATGCTGCGACCCAACCGACGACCAAAAGAGCGATTACAATAGTCATTTTTGCTATTTCCTTAAACTTTTGTTGCTTTATGTAAACAAATGTAACAAAAATTTACAAACAGCGTCAAGGCAGTGTAGTGTCGTGCAAACCGTCCGGTAGGTAGTAAAAACCGTCACTCCGACGGCCGCCGGAGAGGGTTCGAGGGGGAGAGGGGACACGGGGAAAGGATTTATATATAAGTATGTAGGGCGTGCACCGCCAAGCACGGGTCTGTAATACGGCGATCGAGATCCGAATCATGAACTGTATCCGCAATAACAAATAAGATTGTTTAATTTTTTTAGTTAAGAACTTATAAGTTTTGCGTTCATAAATTACGATTAAAACTCTACCACTGGCATGACGAATCGCGATAGAATTATGCGTTATGATTTATCAGTTTGGATTTTTCACTAACAAATCCAAATTACCAAATCCAAATTACCAAATCCAAATTACCATTCTCCCATAAAAATTATGCCAAACTCAATGTTAAATAACGATCCCTTGTGGTTCAAAGACGCCATCATTTACGAAGTACCAATTCGCGCTTTTGCAGACAGCAATGCAGACGGCATCGGCGACTTTCGGGGACTCACAGAAAAACTAGATTACCTGCAAAACTTGGGAGTAACAGCAATTTGGGTACTGCCATTTTTTCCCTCGCCACTCCGAGACGACGGCTACGATACATCTCACTATACCACCGTCAACCCGATTTACGGCACGTTAGACGACTTTAAAGAGCTTTTAGAAGCAGCGCACCAGCGCGGAATTCGAGTTATTATTGAGTTAATTGTCAACCACACTTCCGACCAGCACGCATGGTTTCAGCGAGCGCGGCGCGCCCCGAAAGGCAGTAACGAAAGAGATTTTTATGTGTGGAGCGATACGCCGGAAAAATATCAAGATGCTCGGATTATTTTTCAAGATTTTGAAACTTCTAATTGGGCTTGGGATGCGGTAGCAAAAGCTTATTACTGGCACCGTTTTTATTCTCACCAACCAGATTTAAATTACGACAATCCCGCCGTCCGCCAAGCCATCTTAGATGTGGTAGACTTTTGGTTGGAACTGGGAGTAGATGGACTGCGAATGGATGCCGTGCCTTATCTGTACGAGCGGGAAGGTACTAACTGCGAAAACCTGCCAGAAACTCACGTATTTCTCAAGCATTTGCGGCAGCACGTAGATGAGAAATTCCCGAACCGGATGCTGCTTGCTGAGGCGAATCAGTGGCCGGAGGATGCGGTTGAATATTACTCGGGTGGCGATGAATGTCACATGAATTTTCATTTCCCGCTGATGCCGCGTTTATTTATGGCTTTGCACATGGAAGATAGCTTCCCAATTAGCGATATTCTCCAGCAAACTCCGCAGATTCCTAATAATTGTCAGTGGGCATTGTTTTTGCGGAATCATGATGAATTGACGCTGGAAATGGTGAGCGATGAAGACCGAGATTATATGTATCGGGTTTACGCTCAAGATACTCAGGCGAGAATTAATTTGGGTATCCGCCGCCGCTTGGCTCCGCTGATGGGAAATAACCGCCGCCGCATTGAGTTGATGAATGCTTTGCTGCTGTCTCTTCCTGGTACGCCGGTGCTTTACTACGGCGATGAGATTGGGATGGGTGATAATATCTATTTGGGCGATCGCAACGGGGTGAGAACTCCGATGCAGTGGAGTAGCGATCGCAATGCCGGTTTCAGCCGCGCTAACCCGCAGCGGCTGTACGCGCCACCAATCGTTGACCCTGAATATCACTACGAATCTGTGAACGTGGAAGCGCAGCGGGCGAATCCAAGTTCACTCTGGTGGTGGATGAAACGCTTGATTGCTGTGCGCCAGCGCTTCCAAGCATTCGGCCGCGGCACTTGCGAGTTTCTGTACCCAGAAAACCGCAAAGTTTTAGCTTTTGTTCGCACTTATCAAGACGAACACATCCTCGTAGTCGCTAATTTGTCGCGCTTCGTGCAGACGGCAGAATTAGACCTTTCTCCGTTTAAAGGTGCTGTGCCGGTGGAGATTTTCGGTCGCGCTGAGTTTCCACCTGTTGGCGAATCACCTTACTTTTTGAGTTTGAGTCCTCACACATTTTACTGGTTTACTCTTACTCCTAAACCCGAAGAATTTTCGCTGCACGGTTTTAAGACAAACTTGCCTAGTTTGGCGGTAATCGGCAATTGGAAAACCGCTTTTGTAACAAGTCAATTAAGCGAGATGCTACTCTCTCTTTTGCCAAACTATTTACGCAGCAATCGCTGGTTCATCGGTGCAGATAGGACGATTCAATCGTTGGAAATTAGTGAAATTATTCCTGTAGAATGTCACAATGGTGCGGGAGAAGAATCTACAGTTTACATTCTGTTTGTGCTGTTGAATTATACAGAAGGTATGCCGGAAACTTACGTTTTGCCCGTAGGTTGGGAAGAGATGAAAGGCGATGCGGACGATCGCGCGATCGCACGCCTGCACTTCCCTGAAAGCAACGAAGCCGGGGTGCTATTTGATGCTGCTGGGGACAAAGGCCTGCTGAGCGCGCTGCTGGGGGCGATCGGCAATTCTCGCAGTTACAAAGGTACAGCAGGTCAACTGGTGGGAATTGCCGACATTGCATTCAACTCAGACCAAGATTTATCGCAGCTCGAACCTCACCTGTTCAAAAAAGAACAAAGCAATACATCCGCAGCTTACGGCGATCGCTACGTCCTAAAAATATTGCGAAAAGTCGAAGAAGGAATCAACCCCGAATTAGAAATCGGGCGGTTTTTAACCGATCGCAACCCGATCCAACACTACGCTCCAATTGCCGGAGCCTTGGAATATCACACAGCCGAAAAACAAGTAATTACAGTCGGAATACTGCAAAAACTAATCCCCGACAGCAGGGACGCTTGGTCTTATACATTAGACACGCTGCGCGACTATTTCGAGCAAGTAATGACAGTAGAAGCCAAGCATTTAGGCGATAATTTATCGACAGATCCCGAAAACTATTTACCCAGCGCTTTGACCGCACAAATGCGGCAACCAAACTCTCTAGTAGCCGATTTATCCCTAGAAATTCCGGCCTTAGCTCGCGAACTAATCGGCTCTTACTTAGCATCAGCCGAACTTTTAGGTCAGCGGACAGCGGAACTTCACCTCGCTTTAGCTTCAGACACCGAAAATCCCGCTTTTGCTCCAGAAAACTTCACCTCATTTTACCAGCGTTCCATCTACCAACACATGAGAAATATGGCAGGAAGAACTTTGCTGCTGCTGAAAAAGCGGCTGTCAAAACTGCCGCCAGAAGCGCATAAACTAGCACAAAATCTCCTAAACCGGGAAGAGTTGCTGATGGAACGTTTCAAGTCTATTTTGAACTTGAGAATCACGGCGGATCGAATTCGCTGTCACGGGGACTTCCATTTCGGACAAGTTCTTTATACAGGTAAAGACTTCGTAATTATTGATTTCGGAGGAGAACGGAATCGACCGTTAAGCGAGCGGCGGATGAAAAGATCGCCCCTGCGAGATGTGGCGGGAATGCTACAATCTTTCAATTATGCTGTTACTTTGGCACTGCGAAATGAAGTTGAAAGCGGTATGATCCGCCCTGAAAATCTTCCGGAGATGCAGCAGTGGGCGAATGTTTGGCACCGCTGGGTCAGCCTCACTTTTCTTAACAGCTATTTGGTAACAGCAGCCGATGCCAGTTTCTTGCCAAAATCTATACCAGAACTACAAGTTTTGCTGGATGCTTACATTTTGGAAAAAGGGGTTGCTGAGCTGGCCTACGAACTCAATTACCGCTTGGATTGGGCGGAAATTCCGCTGAAGCGGATTCTGGAATTGTTGAAATTTAATGGCAAGCCGTAGTTGATTTTTAAGTAGTGAGTAGGGTGCTTGTGGCGCACCTGGCATTAACTCGTTTCTGCTGGTATACGAATAATAATTCTCTGAATTTAGTGCTGTCTCGCTCGCGAGCTGTCATCGCGAGCGAGACAGCACTATAATATAATTATGATGTCACGGAATTTGACAGCTCGCGATCGGGACAGCACTATAATATGCACACCTTTGTGGAATCGCTAGCGAGACTCTGACAATATATAATACGCATCTGGCATTACTTAAAATAGAGAGCTGCTTCATATAAAACTTTTTCTTGATGAGTTAACAAAGTGCAGTCAGAAAGCGGGTAAGCGACACAGGTAACAGCGTAGCCAGCTTGCAATTCTGAGGGCTTCAAAAACTTTTGTTCGCTTTGGTCGATTTCACCGCTAAGCAGTTTGGCAACGCAAGCAGAACACTCTCCTTGCTTGCATCCATTCGGCAAGCGGATGCCGGCATCTTCTGCCATATCTAGGATATACTGGTCGTCCGGTACTGCGATCGTGCGATCGAGCGATCGCTCCTCATTCACCAGCCGAACTTGATAAACTGCCATTTTCACCTCTGATATTATTTCCGACTATTAGTGCGGTTGAAACCGATTTTTGTCAAATACAATCGAGACTCGGCGGTTGAAACCGCGTCTACACAAACGAAGTCCGCCTCCGCGGACTAAAGAATAATTGATGTTAGCTTCTTGATATCGGCGATTGAAACCTCTTCTTGTCAAACAAAGTCCGCAGCAGAGGGGGACTGAAGAATAATTGATATTAGCGGAATTCTCGGCTGCTAGACAAGTGCTTGTTGATAATCGAGATTTTCATCCAGATAAATAGCGCGAATATCCTGCGGCAAATTTGACTCTAAAGTTTGATATCCTTTTTGCAGCAAAGCCCTAACTTGAGCGGGCGAAATAGCTTCACCTTCTGCTTGCAAATAAGCTGCAATTCGAGTTTCGCTCCAGCGGAAAGTCTGGGCCATCAACACGACTAAACGTGGCAGTGGCGCCAACAATTCTAAGGCTTGTCTGACGTAACACCACAGGGGAGGCGAAGCGGATTGCAAAGAGTAGTGAATAGACTCAACTGGGGGTAATTCGGCTTGATTGATGCAGACAGCGGTGACATTAATCAGCCAGTTTTGGAGACTGAGATTGTCGCCATCAGGATCTTGGGTTTCGCGGCGCAAATCGAGGCCTCGGAGCTCGTGATAGATGTGCTGCCAGGTGTGGGCGAAGAGGTAATCGCCTTGTACGGGCGATCGCACGGAATGGCGGATCAGGGAGTGTACAATTTGAGCGTAGCGGCAAAAAATCGCCGTGAAGAAGCGGCCCTGATCGGGATGGTTTTGAAACAGGGTCAATAATTCCTGATCGCTGTGATGGAACAGGGATTTGACCACAGGGTGGTTGAGTTCGGAAAAAACTGGTGCTTGCACAATTGTTCTGTAAAGGTTTTGGGTATCAATGCTGTTGCAGCCCGATTCTACACTACGATCTACATTTAATGCAACTGCTTAAAAAGTGTTGATACTTAAGTCAATTTTAATTATATAATGGAGTTGTAGGTGATGCTGCATTCATCTAAATTGATACATATAAATTCTATGTATCCAGCGCATCTAAAAAGATAATTAGTTGTTTCAAGGGTCAAGTGTTTGTATGTCTAGCATTAATACTGGTATCGAGTGGTGCGATCGCACATGGAATCCAACAACTGGCTGCGATAAAGTCAGTCCCGGCTGCACCCATTGTTATGCAGAAGCATTAACAAAAAGGTTTCACACTAATTTTCCTAACGGCTTTGATTTAACACTCCATAGGAATCGCTTGGAAGAACCAAAACGCTGGCGAAAACCGAGCCGTATTTTCGTGAACTCGATGAGCGATTTATTTCATGAAGAAGTGCCAATAGATTTTCTCAAAGAAGTTTTTGAGGTAATGCGTGAAACTCCCTGGCATATATATCAAATTCTGACCAAAAGACACGAACGCCTTCGAGAAATAGCTGACAAATTAGACTGGCATGATAATATTTGGATGGGAGTTTCTGTTGAAAATCAAAACTACGTTAACAGGATTGACTGTTTGCGACAAGTACCCGCTAAAGTCAGATTTCTATCATGCGAACCACTTTTAGGTAATTTAGAACTAGATTTAACAGGCATTAATTGGGTGATTGTTGGCGGAGAATCTGGGGTAAAACACCGTCCCATCCAAGCAGAGTGGGTTGAGAATATTAAGCAGCAGTGCGAGGATGCTGAAGTCGCATTTTTCTTCAAGCAATGGGGAGGTAGAACACCTAAGGCTTCTGGGAGACTTCTGCATGAGAAAATTTGGGACGAGATGCCGGAAGGATGGGATAAACATCAATCTAGTGCATAAATAACAACAGATTCGATTTGTGATATAATAGGAGAGCTTACATACAGATTAATGATTTATCAACTTATTTGTTAGTTCATCGTGTGAAATTAGCACTATTAATTAATATTTAGTAAGTTACTTTGAAGGTTAAAAGTATGCTGATAAGTAATGCAGTGCGAGGCAAAGCGAATACTCCAGTTAGCTCTAGAACGATATATTCTAAGTTGACGACCATATATATTACCAAGAAAATAGTCAAATTTGGAGATGTTGTATATCAATTTTGTAACGTTAGTGGATTTAAAATAACTGGAGTTGATATTATAAATCCCTTAGTAACTACCGGGATATTTGTTTTGTTTTTTATCGGCTTGGTTTTGGCTTTTACAGATATAAAAGGTCTGGGATTTTTATTGATGGTCACAGCATTATACGCAATGCCAAATATTTGGCTCAAAAAATATGGACTGGAAGTATCTATGAATTCTGGTGAAAAAGCTGTCTTTACTACAAATGATATAAAGGGTCTCAAAGAAGTAATTGCAGAATTATCCAAATTCATCGAGAGTGACAATGAAACAGAAAATTGTGTCATAGATATTAACGATCGAAATATCTCATTGGCAAGATATATCGAAAATCAGGAAATAACCTGCGGAAATTTTGGTAGCTATACATCATTCAATCCGCCAAGCACAACATACGAGACAAGCGCAAATTATGAAGATGCGATCGCCCAGACAATCGCCTGCATTCGGGAAGCTAACCTAGCAGGGAATTTAACCGTCGTAGTTCCAGCAACAGAGGCAACTATCCACCTCGTACAAATAATAAAGAGTCAAGGATTAATCGCTAACTTCGAGTTAGTAGCCGACGCAAAGAACAAACATTTACTCCTGCACCTCAATTCTAAAGGGAACAACAGCAGCAACAACAAAATTACCGATCGTCAATTCGACTGGCTCAACCAGGAATTTCCAAAAGAGATAGTTCCCTTACTGCAAGATTTGGAAAGTCAAGATCCTGCTGTTCGTGCTAAAGCTGTATTGTCATTGGGAGAATTCTACAGTGAGCGAACAAAATGAGTTCACCGAGTCAAAAACCAGGACAATTGAGTTGATATGTCATATTTTGCAAAACGATCCGTCTTCTCTTGTTCGCATTAACGCTGCTGAAGCTTTGGCTAAAATGGGTGCTGACAGCAAAGAGGCGATCGCTACTCTATATCAAGCTGCATTGGAAGATAGCGATCCAAGTGTTCGGGCTAGTGCTGTTGCCGCCCTTGGAGAGATTTACAGAAATGCTATAATTTTTAATGTACTAAATCAAGCCATTAACACTATGTCAGAGCGCAAAGTACAAATGAACTTTAACGCCCCCGTCACAGGTGCTGCGGGGAATGTTGAAGGTGACTTCATCAATAATCCACCTCAGAATTTAGTTGATGCAGCAGCAGAAATTCAGCAATTGTTGAATCAAATAGCTCAGACTAATCCAACTATGACTGAATCCGCTGTAGCTGTAGCTATTCAGCATGAAATAAAGGAAAATTCCACTCTTAAACAGCGGTTGCGAAGTGCTTTAAAAGCAGGTGGCATTGAAGCATTGAAAGCAATCTTCAATCATCCGCTAGTCAGCGTTCCTATTGAAACAATTAAGGGTTGGATAGAAGCTGAATAATATTAAGATATCGCACTTTTTGTATACCGTTCGCAGGAGTTAAGCTGTTCGACATTCAAACTGCACTATTTGTGTGCCAGACCCCATACTGTAAGGCGTTGAGGCAATAAATTTAAATGACTAACAGCTTATCACCCTCGATCCGATGAAGGCTATTAACCGCGATAGCTAGGAAAACCATAACCTCCGCCGCCAGGAGTTTCAATTACAAACACATCCCCCGATCGCATTTCGACACTCGCCGTACTCCCCAATTCCTCCACATTTCCATCAAATCTTTCAACATAATTTCGCCCAACTTTCCCCGCTTCACCTCCATGCAAACCGCAGGGAGAAATCACCCGCCGCCCGGAGAGAATTCCCGCAGTCATCGCTTCCAGAAATCGCACTCGCCGCACCACTCCATTACCGCCGCGATGATTTCCATTTCCCCCGCTATTAGCCCGGATTGCAAAACTTTCCAACAACACCGGAAACCGCCATTCCAACACCTCTGGATCGGTTAAACGCGAATTAGTCATGTGAGTTTGCACCGCATCTGTGCCGTCGAAATTTGCACCAGCACCCGAACCGCCGCAAATTGTTTCATAATATTGATAGCGTCGATCGCCAAATGTGAAATTATTCATGGTGCCCTGAGAAGATGCGATCGCACCCAGCGCACAATACAAAGCATCCGTAATATTCTGCGAAGTTTCCACATTTCCCGCCACCACCGCCGCCGGATAACGCGGATTCAGCATACAGCCAGCGGGATTGATGATTTCGAGAGGCTTCAAACAGCCAGCATTCAGAGGGATATCGTCATCTACCAAGGTGCGGAAAACATACAACACAGCCGCTTTACACACCGCAGCGGGAGCATTAAAATTGTTGAATTGTTGGGAAGAAGTGCCAGTAAAATCTATTTTTGCACTGCGCGCAGACTTGTTAATTGTAATAGCTACTTTAATTTGTCCGCCGCTATCCATCGGATAAGTAAACTCGCCGTCAGTCAAAACCTCAATTACGCGCCGCACAGATTCTTCAGCATTATCTTGCACAAAACCCATATAAGCTTGTACTGTTTCCAAGCCGTAATGTTCTACCATCTTGACAAGTTCTGCTAAACCGCGATTGTTGGCGGCAATTTGGGCTTGCAAATCGGCGATATTTTGTGCGACATTGCGAACCGGAAAATCCCCGGCTGTCAGAATTTGTAGTAATTCTGTTTCTCGGAATTTACCCTCGCTGACTAGCTGAAAATTGTCAAACAATACGCCTTCTTCAGTGACTATTTTACTATTGGGAGGCATGGAACCGGGAGTGATGCCGCCGATGTCGGCGTGGTGTCCCCGCGAAGCAACATAAAACAAAGGAAGCGAGGAATCACGATTAAATACTGGAGTAATTAGGGTGATATCTGGTAAGTGCGTGCCGCCATTGTAGGGATTGTTAGAAACATAAACATCGCCCGGTTTAATAGTATGACTTTGTGCTAGGATTAAAGCTGAAACACTTTCGCTCATGGAACCGAGATGCACGGGAATGTGCGGCGCGTTGGCAACTAATTGCCCGTTTGCATCGAAGATTGCACAGGAAAAGTCGAGGCGCTCTTTGATGTTGACTGAGGAACTTGTATTTTGTAAAGTCACGCCCATTTGTTCGGCGATCGCGCGAAACAAGTTATTAAAAATTTCTAGCAAAACTGGATCTGATTTAACCGCCGATGAATGGGTTTTAACTGCATTCATCTGTGTGGATCTGCGGTTCAAAATTAAGTCATTGTTTTCGGTAATTTCGCCTTCCCAACCCGGTTCTATGATATTAGTTCCAGTTGCTTCGACAATCATCGCCGGGCCCGTAATGCAGTCGCCCGATCGCAAATCGTCTCTCTGATAAACAGGCGTTTCCCGCCATTCAGCAGCAACATACATTTGTACAGGCAAGATGCCTGTGCCACAAGATGGGGAAGTTGTTGATGCTTCAGCCACAGGCAAGATGCCTGTGCCACAAGATGGGGGATTTGTTGATGCTTCAGCCACAGGCAAGATGCCTGTGCCACAAGATGGGGAAGTTGTATAATTATCAGCCACAGGCAAGATGCCTGTGCCACAAGATGGGGGATTTGTATAATTATCAGCCACAGGCAAGATGCCTGTGCCACAAGATGGGGAAGTTGTATAATTATCAGCCACAGGCAAGATGCCTGTGCCACAAGATGGGGAAGTTGTAGAATTATCCAGTACATCCATTGTTTCTACAACTTCTACAGAAACTGCTTCTACAATTAGCGATTTTTCCGGCATAATAAAACTGTAACGCTGTCGGTGTGCTGCTTCAAAATCAGCCTGCATCTCCTCAACACTCCCAGCAAAATTCACCATCAAAACCGAATCGCTTCCCTGATATTTAAGATGCAGCTTCCTCACAACCAAAACCTCTTTCTCTCCCTCTGCGCCCTCTGCGCCTCTGCGGTTCAATTCCCCTTTTCCCTCCGCCTCCAATTGCGCTAAAATATCATGCAAATCCGCAATTAATTCAGCAGTTAATAATTGCTCGATCGCCCTTTCGCGCATAGCCCGCACATCAGCCAAACCCATACCGTAGGCGGATAATACCCCCGCGTAGGGATGAATAAACACCCGTTTCATGCCCAAACTATCGGCGATCGCACAAGCGTGTTGGCCGCCCGCACCGCCAAAACAGCACAAGGTATACTCGGAAACGTCGTAACCGCGCTGAAGCGAGATTTTTTTGACCGCATTAGCCATCTTTTCCACCGCGATCGCCAAAAACCCCTCCGCCACCTGTTCCGGTGTCCTCTCGCCCCCAATTTCCCCCGCTAACTGCACGAATTTTTGCTTAACTACGTCAGAGGCGATCGGCAAATCTCCCGTCAATCCAAACACTTTCGGGAAAAAATCAGGCTGAATTTTCCCCAACATCACATTACAATCAGTCACCGTCAAAGGGCCGCCCTTCCGATAGCAAGCAGGGCCTGGATTTGCGCCCGCAGACTCCGGCCCGACGCGGTAGCGCGCGCCGTCAAAAAACACGATCGAACCGCCACCGGCTGCTACAGTGTGAATTGCCATCACGGGCGATCGCAATCTCACCCCTGCAATTTCAGTCTCAAATTCGCGTTCGTATTCGCCGTTAAAATGGGCAACATCTGTCGAAGTTCCGCCCATATCAAAGGTAATAATTTTATCGAAACCAGCCTTTTTACTCGTTTGAACTGCACCGACAATTCCCCCAGCCGGGCCTGATAAAATACTATTTTTTCCTTGAAATTGGGCGGAATCAACTAAGCCGCCGTTTGACTGCATAAACATTAATTGGGGGAATTGGGCATTGGGAATTGGGCATTGGGAATTGGGCATTGATAATCCCTCATTCCGAGGATCTACCTCAATTAACTCACTGGTTATTTGTTCGACATATCGGCGTAAAATCGGAGATAAATAAGCATCTACAACCGCAGTATCTCCCCGCGAAACTAATTTCATTAAAGGGCTGACTTCGTGAGATACTGATATTTGAGTGAAACCAACTTCTCTGGCTATTTGAGCAACTTGTTTTTCGTGTTCCGAATAGCGGTAGCCGTGCATAAAGACGATCGCACAACTGCGAATTCCGTCATCGTAGGCTTGCTGCAAAGCCGGGATAAACTCAGGATTGACAGCAATTAACTCTTCACCTCGGGCGCTGTAACGTTCTGCAACCTCAATAACGCGATCGTACAACATCTCGGGCAGCACAATGTGGCGGGCGAAAATATTCGGGCGATTTTGATAGCCAATTCTCAGCGCATCGCCGAAACCTTTAGTAATTAGCAGAATAGTGCGATCGCCCTTACGTTCCAGTAAAGCATTTGTCGCCACCGTCGTCCCCATTTTAATCGCTGAAATCTGGGCCGCTGGTATCGATTCCCCCGCCCCAATCCCCAAAATATCGCGAATTCCTTGCACTGCTGCGTCGGTGTAGCGATCGGGATTTTCCGACAGCAGCTTGTGAATAACTAACCTACCGTCGGGCTTTTGGGCTACTATATCGGTAAAAGTACCACCGCGATCGATCCAAAATTGCCAGCAAGTGCGATCGGGAAAATCAACATTCATATCTTTTTCTATCATCTTCTTTCTTTATTCCTTCGCGTTTTTCGCGTCTTCGCAGTTCATTAAAATAAAATTATAGATATCGAATAGCCTCAACCAAGCCCCCACAAACACCAGCCAAAAAATCCAAATCCAAAGTCTCAATCTTATCACTCGGTTGATGATAGTGCGGATTCCGCATATTAGCCGTATCCGTCACCATAATCGCCGGATAACCATTATCCCAAAAAGGAGAATGATCGCTGCGGCGAATATCCGGCACAATCAAACCTCGATTCGGCACCGGCAACCACTCGCAATCCTGACCGACTTTGCGGATATTTCTGCTCAAAGTAATCATATCGCGAACAGTCCGCAAGTTCCCAATTAAAGCAATAAAGTTGCCAATATTCGGATAAAAATATTTTAGTCCCGCCGGATAGCTTTGGGAGTTCGGAGTGCGATCGCAATAACCCAACATTTCCAAAGAAATCATCAACCGAATTGACTGTTGCTGTTGCTTGCATTTAGCTGCATAATGCCTGCTTCCCCAAAAACCAGATTCTTCCATATCGAACGCAACTAACTGTACTGGATATTTTAGCGGTTGAAGTGCGATCGCCCTTGCGAGTTCCAGCAACACAGCAACACCCGTAGCATTATCATCAGCCCCAGGCGTCCCCGGCACAGTATCATAATGAGCGCCTATTACAATCGGCAAATTTTCTTGCTTCCCCCCCTTAGCAAGGGGGGGATTGAGGGGGGGTAAATCCAAGATAAAATTGTGATGAATTCGCCCGCGCACCGCAAAATCGTCAATTTCTACAGTGCCCCACTGTCCCAACTGTTCGCGAATGTATTGCTGCACATAGAAGTGCCCTGCGGATGCCAAGTAAGGATTGCGATCGCGTACAATTTGAATTAGGTGGCTGTGCAGGCGTTCTTTTAGATCCATGACATCCGAGATACAATGAGTACATTCAGATTATAGGGGATTTAATTATGATTAAAGAAGTCAGAATCAAAAATTACAAGTCTATTCAAAAGCTGAAGCTGGAATTAGGACGAGTCACCGTACTGATTGGCGAAAATGGCTGCGGTAAGAGCAATATTTTGGAAGCCATCGCCCTGGCTTCGGCGGCTGCTAATGATAAACTGGATAACGAGTTTCTTGCTGCACGGGGGATTCGGGTGACAGAACCTCGATTTATGCGATCGGCTTTTGAAAAAGATAATCTTACTAAAGATATCAGCATTGAATTAAGACAGAATGATAAAGAACAATTTAGTTGTATTTTACAAAATGATAATTCTCCCTATTCTCAGTGGATTAGTAAAAAATTTTTTGGTAATTCTGAAATATCTACAGAGAATGCTCTTAAATTTTTTGTTGAGCAATACGGGGGACAAGACAAACTTTTATCAATTTTAAAAGGAGCAACTCAACTAACGGAACAAGAATTATCAATATTCAACAAGGATGTAGACTCATTTATTGAATTATATTATCTAAATAAGTTTATTGTTTACTCCCCTGAAAACCCAGCTTTACGAACCTTTGAAAAAGAAGGGCAAATTCAACCATTAGGCATTAATGGTCAAGGTTTGTTTAAACTTATAAATATCTTGAATGCAGATAACCCAGATAAACTTAATCAAATCAAAGACAAGCTGCAATTGATAGATTGGTTTAAAGATTTTGAAATTCCTCACAATCTATCAGCGATGCAAACTTCTCTCCAAATTACAGATAGATACTTAGATACAGATTTAAGTTATTTCGACCAAAGAAGCTCGAATGAAGGCTTTTTGTTTTTACTGTTTTACTTTACCTTGTTCATAAGCGATATCACACCTAAATTTTTTGCAATTGACAACATTGACGCTTCTCTAAATCCTCGATTATGCCGCCGGTTAATCGAAGAATTAGTCGAACTAGCAAAAAATAACGATAAACAAGTCATCTTGACAACTCATAACCCCGCTGTTTTGGACGGCTTAGATTTAGATGATGATGAACAGCGGTTGTTTGTGATTTCCCGCAACCAATTAGGTTATACTAAAGCTAGACGTATTCTCAACCCGGAACCTTTGGATGGACAAGAACCTGTAGATTTATCAGAGGCATTTTTGAGGGGCTATATCGGCGGACTTCCTGAAAATTTTTAATATGATTAAGTTTGGATTGATTACAAAGGGACTTACCGAATTTTTATGTCCTATAATAGAGACAAAGCTTAGGAGATTAGTATGCAAGCATACAAACTTAGAGGTAAAATAGATGAGGCTGGGAATTTGGTAGTTTTGGAATCCCTGGATATGCCAGCCGGAGATGTGGAAATCATCGTTTGGCCGGTGGCTGATGCGGTTGTCAGTTCCCCACAGCTAGTAATCCAGTCAGAAGAAGCTAACCTTAAAAGAAAAGTGAAAACTAAAATCAAGGCTTTGCAAGCCTGGTTTGAGAATACTCAGCCTGTCCCGCCTGACTTCGATGCAGAGGAAGCTAGATGGGAAGCTTTGAAGGAGAAACACAAGCTATGAAAATCTTGCTAGATACCAATATCATCTTAGATATCGCCCTTGAACGACAGCAATTTTTTGGTGAAAGCGAACAAGTTTTGTCCTTTGTTGAACAGGCACAAGTAGAAGGTTATATTTCAGCCTCTACTTTTGGCGATATTTACTACATCATACGTAAAGTTAAAGGTCGAGATTCAACGCTTGAGTTTTTGAAATATATAGCCACATTTTGTCAAGTGGCGACTGTGGATAGCTCTGCTATTTCAATGGCATTAATTTCCAACTTCAAGGATTTTGAAGATGCGATTCAGTATAGCACTGCCGTAGTCAATCAAATTGATGCCATTGTCACCCGCAACCCGCGAGATTTTCCGGTGACAACTCCTCGAATTGTCACTCCCAATCAGTTAATTGAAGAGTTAACCAATTCTGTCTAAACCTCCGGCTCCAATTCTGTAGCCCGCACTTGCACGGGAAATTCAACTGCATTCAACTCCGACGACTCTAATAACTGCACTTCCTCCTCAGAATTCGCTGCACCATTCCGGCCTTTCCCCAATTTCTCAGCCAAAGTATCCCGCTGATTAATCAAATAAATACTTACCAAAGTCAGCCCGACTCCCATCGATTGCAGCGGATTCAATACTTCGCCCAACAACAAATTCCCGAACAGCAAAGCAAAAATCGGAGTCAGAAACGTTAGAGAACTTAAACTCGTCAAACTGCCGCTTGAAGCAAAGTAAAAGAATAAACCGTAGGCGATCGCACTTCCGAACACAGTAGAATACCCTAAAGCCATCCAACCCGACAAATCGATATTCACAAACTGCTCAGACTCAGTAGCCGCCGAAAGCGCCAACAACGGCAAACCGCCTAAAATCATGTGCCAGCCCGTCGCCACCACCGGATCGACATAACGGCAAACCCAGCGCACCAAAACCGTACCCACAGCCATTGACAAAGCCGCCAACAGCATCAACCATTCCCCGCCCTGAAACACACTTTCGATACCCGCAGAAACCTGCACGGTTTCAGGATGAAACAGCCCCAAAATAAAGCCATCCGGCAATCCAATCAAACTGATACCGATAACGCCAATTACTAAGCCCAACCAGCCCCAAAAACCAATTTTTTCTTGAAACAGCCACAAACACAAAATCGCCACGGCTAGTGGTTGAGAATCTATCATTACAGAACCCAAACCCGCACCGGTTCTCGCCAAACCTTCGGCTAAAAAGCCTTGAAACAAAGTGCCGTCAACTAATGCAAACAGCGAAATCCAAAGCCAAGCTTTCCAACCCTGCGGCTGCTTTTTTCCCATCAAAGCCGCCGCCAGCAACACCAACACGCCCGCAGGTAATAAACGCACGACAGCCACAAACAGCGGTGTCGTGTGTGGCATCACCCCTTTCATCGCTACCATCGCGGTTCCCCACAGGAAAAACGGCGCAATGAGTAACAGCGGGGCAAAGGGCAGTTTGGAATCGGTAAGTTTTAGCTGCATGGCGGAGGCTCCAAATAATTGATGAGAGTGGCGCTCTCGGGAATGATGTAGATTTGTTAAGCAATTATTACAATTATATATCGAAGGTGGGTTAAGTGCGATCGAACGGGCAAGATGCCCGTTCCACAATTTGTGAAATTGGTTGTAGAACAGGCATCTTGCCTGTTGCAGTTCCACAATTTCTGCAATGGTTGTGGAACAGGCATCTTGCCTGTTGCGGTTCGACAATTTGTGAAATTGGTTGTAGAACAGGCATCTTGCCTGTTGCAGTTCCACAATTTCTGCAATGGTTGTGGAACAGGCATTTTGCCTGTTGCAGTTCCAAAATCAGTGAAATGTGTTGTGGAACAGGCATCTTGCCTGTTGCAGTTCCAAAATCAGTGAAATGTGTTGTGGAACAGGCATCTTGCCTGTTGCATTCCAAAATCAGTGAAATTGTTTGTGGAACAGGCATCTTGCCTGTTGCAGTTCCAAAATCAGTGAAATTGGTTGTGGAACAGGCATCTTGCCTGTTGCGAACACAAGCACAACATCTAACCCAATGAATAAGGCACACTAGAAGTGAGATACAAAATTTCACATTGCCCGAAACTGCCCATGATTTGGCCATTCAAGCCCCGCTACCGCAAACAAATCGCCCGCATCGAAGTCACCGGAGCGATCGCCGGAGAAACCCGCAAACGAGTTCTAGAAGCGCTCAAAACCGTTGAAGAGCGCAAATTTCCCGCCTTGCTGCTGCGGATAGACAGCCCCGGGGGCACTGTCGGCGATTCCCAAGAAATTTACAGCGCCCTCAAGCGTTTGGGCGAAAAAATCAAAATTGTCGCTAGTTTTGGCAATATTTCAGCTTCTGGCGGAGTTTACATCGGCATGGGAGCTCAACATATCGTTGCTAATCCCGGTACAATTACCGGCAGCATCGGCGTGATTATCCGGGGTAACAATCTAGAAGGGCTGCTAGAAAAAGTCGGCGTTTCTTTTCAAGTGATTAAATCCGGGCCCTATAAAGATATCTTGGCATTCGATCGACAATTGACCGAGCCCGAACAGCAAATTCTGCAAGACTTGATCGACAGCAGCTACCAGCAATTCGTGGAAACCGTCGCCGAAGCCCGGAAACTCCCCGTTGAAAACGTCAAAACTTTTGCCGACGGTCGCGTTTTTACCGGCCAGCAAGCCTTAGAATTGGGTTTGGTCGATCGACTCGGAACCGAAGAGGACGCTCGCCGCTGGACTGCCGAACTCGCAGGCCTCGACCCGGAAAAAACCGAATGCTGCACGCTAGAAAAACAAAAACCTTTCCTAAATCGCGTTTTGGGGAGTAGTCTGGATACATCCGGGCTTTGGGCTTACAAGAATTTGCTGGAATTCGAGCTGTCTACTAGCGGTTTGCCGCTGTGGCTGTATCGCCCGTGATTAAATAAATTAGTCATTGGTTATTGGTTATTGGTTATTGGTTATTGGTTATTGGTTGTTGGTTGTTGGTTGTTGGTTGTTGGTTGTTGGTTATTGACAAACCAACAAATAACAAGTAACCCTTCGACTCCGCTCATGGCAACGCAAATAACAAATAACAAGTAACAAATAACAAGTAACAAATAACCAATAACCATTGACAACTAGCAACTGACAACTGATAAAAAATGGAGAATATTTGCGTGGATTGGCAAGTGCGGGCGATTCGCGGGGCAACAACTGCCAGCGATAATTCGGTAGAAGCAATTCGAGAAGCGGTGAGAGAACTGTTAGATGAATTAGAAACAAGAAATAATTTAGATCCGGAATTAATAATTAGTGTTACGTTTTCTGTTACCCGCGATTTGGATGCTGTCTTTCCGGCTGCGATCGCCCGCGAACGCCCTCGGTGGTGCAATGTTCCTTTGTTGGACGTGCAGCAAATGTACGTTAAGGGTTCATTAGAACGCTGCATCCGCTTTTTAATTCACATCAATTGGCCCGCACACACCGAAATTTATCATCCTTATTTGCGCGGAGCTCAAAATTTGCGGCCCGATTGGAATTTAGCCGTTGCAGTTGCTGCGGAAAAATAAGAAAATCACTTTTTGATTGATTCAAGAGTAAACCCACCAGCCATGGTGGGTTGATTTTTAACTGAGGAATGAAAAGATGTAATAACAAAATGAGTGATTACAAAGGATGTAACTACTGCCAACATTTTCGAGCAGACGGAACTTGTCCGGCTTTCGATCCCGGTCTAATTCCCTTAATAATTGTTGACGCGCAAATCAAACACACTAAGCCTTTGATAAATCAGAAAAACACAATTGTTTACGAGCCAACTGAAAAACACATAATGTACAGGTATAGTCCTGATTAAGTATTGATGAAGTTGAGCTATTAGCTGCAATTGTTATGGATTGCAACAGTCTGTTGTTAATCCCAGATTTGCCGTAAATTCAAGGTAAATCCCGGCAACACATCTACCGGAACAGTTTGAGGTTCTTGCAATACCTCAACTTCTCGATCGGGGCGATAAATTTCCACTTGTTGCTTTTTGCGGTTAATTAACAAACCCAGACGACAGCCATTGTCGATATACTCTTGCATTTTGTCTTGAGTTTTTTTCAGGCTATCGCTTGGTGAAAGAATTTCAATCACAAAATCGGGACACAGCGGGATGAATTTTTCTCTTTGTTGTGCAGTCAAAGCCTCCCAGCGAGATTTTTCGACCCAAGAGACATCGGGAGATCGATCGGCTTTGTTTGGTAGAGTAAACCCTGTCGATGAGTCGAAAACTTCGCCGAGTTGAGTTTGCTCGTTCCAGATTGCCAGTTGTACAATCAGTTTGACGTTACGTTTTCCGGTTTCTCCTCCTGTCGGCGGCATCACGATTAATTCTCCATTAGGGTTCCTTTCTAGTTTTAAATCTGGGTTTTCTTGACAGAGTAAATAAAACTGTTCTTCGGTAAGTTTGATAATTGGGTTGAGGTCGAGAGTAATTTGGGTCATGGCAGTTAGGATCTGCTGAATTGAAATAGGCTTCTCCAGCAGATAAATTTATTTTAGCTTACCTTTTTCGGTTGGGATTGGCTTAGATAAAAAACATAAAAAAACCGGCTTCTCGAAGAAACCGGATTTTTTGTCAATCAGTGGCTTTCTTGTGATGCAGCCTAATCCCTAAAAAGATGTCATATATAAAACTCCAAAAGTCCTTTTTACCTTCCAATATTCCCAGACTTTGAGGAGAACCCTTTTCATCTAACAGCGGCTTCACAGCTTCATAAGCTGGCTTGTAATTGTACCAAGGAATTGAAGGCCACAAGTGATGGATCAAATGATAGTTCTGTCCCAAAATTAAAATATTCAGAATTGGACTAGGATATACTCTGGCATTTTTCCAGCGATCGCGCTCGTGAAACGGACGGTGTGGCAAATAATCAAAAAATAAGCCCAAGGCTAACCCCACTACCAAAGCAGGAGAAAACCAAAAGTTCAGCACATAGCCTAAATGGTCGTATTGAATTGAGAGATAAACCACTCCGATCACAAACAAACGGCTGAAAAACCATTCCCAAAGTTCGTATTTCCGCCACAGTTTGCGCTTAAAGAAGAAAATCTCGTGGTAAAAAAACCTCGCAGCAATTAGCCACAGAGGCCCACCCGTAGAAACATAATGGTCTGGATCGTTATCTGGGTCGTTAACGTGGGCGTGATGCTGCATATGTACCCGCGTAAATACCGGGAAAGCAAAGCCCAACATCAGCGCGCTACCGTGTCCCAAAATAGCGTTAATTGTACGATCGCGGTGCGCCGCGTTGTGAGACGCATCGTGAATCACCGTTCCAGCCATGTGCAACGCCAGCACGTTCAGCGAAAAACAACACCAATCCGGCCAGTCCCCGTACCAGTAACCCACAAAGGAAATCGCGATAATCGCTAATGCACTCAAAAACAACAGCAGCGTCGGATTCAAGTCACCCGGAGGACTCAGAAACTCTTTCGGCACTGTCAGCGGCCGTCCTGCCTCCGACATTTTTGTTAACACTCCTTAATATTTCACACTTGCGTAGTATAAGATACAAGTCTGCCAATAGTAAAGTTTCGTGAAAAAACAGAGTCCGATCGCCAGACACTAGCCTCTGGACAAGAAGCCAAATATTGCTGTTATGCAAGGATATCCAATGATAGATAGCCGCATAGCATAGCAGCCCAATTCTAATAAATGGGTATATCTGTATTTATGTCAAGCCTGGGAGGGGAAATAATTTCCCAAAAAGCCGATCGCCAAGAAAAAATTACCGATCGGTAAAAAGTCAGATATTCTATATAGTGGTCAATGCCTGCGGTGTTGACCGCTATCAAAATTTTTAAGACTTGAGACTAGCGTCATTGCTTGTACTGAAAGATGAAACGTTAGCCGAAATTTAAACAAGAAATCCTCCAGCCACCCCATCTCAATTCATGCAACCGCCAAAAGCCCTACGCCGAACTAAAATTGTCGCCACCATTGGCCCAGCAACATCCGACCCAGAAGTGCTGCGGAACCTCATAGAAGCTGGTGCGACAACTTTGCGACTCAACTTTTCCCACGGAACAGAAGACGACCACCAGCGCAGCATTCGCTTAATCCGACAAACATCCTTTGAACTCAACCAGCCGGTCGCCATCCTCCAAGACCTTCAAGGCCCGAAAATTCGTTTAGGGCGCTTTGAAACAGGCTCTATAGTTGTCAAAAACGGCGATCCTTTCATTTTGACCAGCCGCCCGGTAGTCGGCACAGAGCTCATTTCCTCCGTCACCTACGAACCTCTAGCTTCGGAAGTTCCAGAGGGAGCAATGATTCTGCTGGATGACGGAAAAGTGGAAATGCGGGTGGAAAAAGTAGACCGCGGCGCGGGGGAACTGTACTGTCGCGTGGTCGTGGGCGGGCCGCTTTCCAACAACAAAGGCGTGAATTTTCCGGGAGTTTACCTGTCAATTAAGGCGCTGACCGATAAAGACCGCAAAGATTTAATGTTCGGCCTAGACCAAGGTGTCGATTGGGTGGCTCTGAGCTTCGTCCGCAATCCCCAGGATATGCTGGAAATTAAAGAGCTGATTGCCAGTGCGGGCAAGCAAGTACCGGTGATTGCTAAGATCGAAAAGCACGAGGCGATCGAACAAATGGAACAAATTCTCGCCCTTTGCAACGGCGTGATGGTCGCCCGGGGCGATTTGGGCGTGGAACTGCCCGCCGAAGACGTGCCGATTTTGCAAAAGCGCTTGATTGCAACTTCCAACCGCATGGGGATTCCGGTGATTACCGCTACCCAGATGCTCGACAGCATGGTGAACAATCCCCGTCCCACCCGCGCCGAGATTTCCGACGTAGCCAACGCCATTATCGACGGAACAGATGCGGTGATGCTTTCCAATGAAACGGCTGTGGGCAAATTTGCCGTCGAAGCGGTGGCGACGATGGCGAGAATTGCGGTGCGGATGGAGAGGGAAGGAATTAAGCGCAATATTAGAAATGTAGAAGATGTCGGTCGATCGATCACCAACGGCATCAGCCAAGCAGTCAGCCAAATCTCCGAACAGTTAAACGCAGCGGCCATCATGACGCTGACCAAAACCGGAGCCACAGCCCGCAACGTCTCGAAATTCCGACCCAAAACACCGATTTTGGCCGTTACTCCCCACGTAGACGTAGCCCGACAACTGCAATTAGTATGGGGAGTCAAACCATTACTGGTGCTGGATTTGCCCTCAACAGGCCAGACATTTCAATCTGCCATTAATGTCGCCCAAGAAAAAGAGTTCCTGTGCGACGGAGATTTAGTAGTGATGACAGCCGGTACTCAGCAAGGGGTTGCCGGCTCGACGGATTTGATCAAAATTGAGGTAGTCACAGCCGTTTTAGGCAAAGGCACCGGTGTCGGTTTAGGATCTGTGAGCGGCATGGCCAGAGTTGCTCGCACTGCTGCGGATGTAGCCAATTTCCACGCAGGAGACATTTTAGTAGTAGAACGCACCAGCGCCGAGTTTGTGGAGATGATTCGCAAAGCCGCTGGTGTGGTAACTGAGGAGGAAAGTTTGACTTCTCACGCCGCGATTATCGGTTTGCGTTTGGGCGTGCCGGTGATGGTGGGTGTGGAGAATGCCATGCGGGTAATTCGGGACGGCACGATGCTGACGCTGGATATGCAGCGTGGCTTGGTTTATTCCGGTGCCCGCGGCGGCTCAAATGACGGAGAACTTGCGGTTTAACAAGTTCTGAGTTTTGGGTTGTGGAGTTTTTCATGAAATTCTACAGCTCATTGCTTTTTTGTTGAATTTGTGCTATAATTCATAATCGTCTTGCCGATGTAGCTCAGTGGTAGAGTAATCGATTCGTAATCGATCGGTCGCGGGTTCAAATCCCGCCATCGGCTTTAGGTTTTGTGAAGTGTCAAAAGTTCTAAAGACTTTCATACACTTTTAACACTTCATCCCCGTAGTGGTTAATCACCTTAACCGCAATCTTTCCCGATTTACCATTCTTGCCTTTGGGAGAATCAAAAGGACGGCTAGTAGTAGAATACATCTGACTCCAAGCATCTTCATCAATTTCTGCTTTCAGCGCCCGCTTTAATTTTTCATAAGGTTGGTTAGCACCTGTAAAATAGGCATGACGCACAAAAAAGCTTTCCTCATTGTAGTCAGTGTCAATAAACCAACAAGCAATATCATCAGGCGAACTGCTGCGAATCTCCCCGGTAGTGGGATCGTAAATATCTAAACCTTTTAAGGTGACTACTAGCTGACCATTTTGGCGTTTTAACTCAATATCTGGTTCGCCAAATACCATAAATAAATTACCAGCCCCTGTTTTCTTGAGCAGTTCATCACCCAGTAACAAATCAGGATTCATGCGAGTGATTAAAACTTGCAATTTGCCATAACGTTTTGCTTCTTCATTAACATTAGGTTCAAAGGCAAAACCGCAGACAATTAATACATCATTCCCCAAGCCTTTAACAGCTTCTTTGGCAGCTTCTTTGATATCATCAACGCTGACAGTGCCGTATTCTGGCCCGATGTGGACTGCTACCCGCTTGATGGTTTCATCGCTTTCTGCGTACTCGCCTACAGCATGAATGTAAGTACCCGCATGAGATTCTAAATACTCTAAATTTTCAAACTTGAGGCGTTGATTTTTTAAAGTATTTTGGATTCCTGCCCTTTTCAGGTTGTCAATGATTCTGACTTCAAATTGATCTGATGCTTGGGTAACGCCTTCCTGTTCTGAGGCTGGGTATGCTTCATCAGTAGAAAGAATGCGGTGAGGTGAAAGACTTTCGACAGTAAACGGGCCAGTTATCCGAATGCGTTTATTGTTTTCATAAGGTTGGTCATAGAGTAGTTCCGTATCCGCATTACGGGCAATAGATTCATCGATTTCTTTCTGCCGTTGTTGCCTGAGTTGCCACCATTTAGCTATTAATTCTTTAGCTTCATCTGACCATTTTGCATCGGATTCTCTGGGAATTTCCCATTCTTCCCAGGATTTTTTGAGCAACTGGTTTAATTGAGTGCGAACTGGTTCTAGTTGTAAATGCCATTTGGCATGGATAGTATCAATTTCTGGATTATTGGCGATTGATCCCAATGTAACATGAGGAACGCGCTTATAAACAAAGCCTTTTTTGATTGCGTTGTCTGTCTTAGGTTGTGTTGATGGCAGTTGTTTAGTGATTTCGGCTTCTTTTTGGATGCCTTCAGGGGAGTCTGTTAGTAGGTAGTAGGGATATTTAGCAGACATGAGGCGAGTTCTAGCTAGTGCTAAGGCAACACGGCTTGTGTCGATGGTAATCCAACGTCTTCCCCATTGTTCGGCAACATACGCTGTGGTTCCAGATCCGCAGGTTGGATCTAATACTAAATCACCGGGATCTGTAGTCATTAAAAGACAGTTTTCAATTATTTTGGGATTTGTTTGAACTACATAAACTTTGCTTTCCGAGAAACCACCAGCCGTTTTTGCCCAAACATTTGTAATTTGGCTAACAGGGTAATCATCAAAAAAAGATTTATATCTAAGATATCCACCTAGTTTAATTATTCGGTTAGCTAATTTTAATCTTTGTATTCCTGGCAAATGCGTTTTCCAGCTTTTGCCCCTTAATGGATAAAATTTTTCGCCTTGATAATCAATAGGAAAATTTGTACTAGCTCCCCAACCAGTCGCAAGTAAATCGATGCGTTGAAAAATTTTTAAGTTATCGCTAATATGACTTTTTTCCTGCTTGTCTTCAGTTGTTAATCTCTGATGATTACCATCAATATCCTGTGCTAGAGTAAATTCAGAATTGCTTACTAAATTTTTTTCTTCATAGAGCTGTCTATATTTAACACTTTCTTTGTTTTTGGAGTACCAAATAATATAATCTTGAACCCCAGCGATGTATTTACTGCCTAGAGAAACTTTAGTAGTAGCAGAAATTTGACTAATAAAGTTTTCGCTCCCAAAAACCTCATCCATCAAACACCGAACCAAATGCACATTGTCATCCCCAATCTGCACAAAAATACTACCAGTTTCCGTCAATAACTCCCTCGCTACAACCAACCGATCGCGTAAATAACTCAAATAAGAATGAATCCCTAACTCCCAAGTATCCCGAAACGCTTTCACCTGTTCCGGTTGCCTTGTTACTTCTTCAGCCTTCCCATCTTTAACATCTCGCTTCCGAGTCGAAACCTGCCAATTAGAACCAAACTTAATCCCATACGGCGGGTCAAGATAAATCATCTGCACTTTACCCTTTAATCCCTCCTTCTCCGCCAAGGAATTCATCACCAACAGCGAATCACCCAGAATCATCCGGTTAGCCCACTTCACCCCATCCTTATGCTGATAAAAGTCAATTAATTGGTCAAATTCTAAACCATTAAAATCACTAAATAGACTTAATTGTTCCGCTGGCTGTTCCTTTTTAACCTGCTTCTTGAAATCCTCAATAATTGCATGGGGGTGTATTTTCTCCTGAATATAAATCGGTACAGCCGGAACCTCTAAATCCTGACTGTCCTGTTCGTCTTTCCCCTGCCACACCAACTGCGGATCTAAAGATGGATCGCGGGGATAGAGAACTTTTTGAGGTTTTTTCTCGTCGTCAGCCATAAAATCACGCAACTCTTCAGTAGGAATATTAGCCCGTTTATCCTGATGTTTCACACTATCAATAGGTGTAGATTTGTCATTCTTTTTCCTAGGCATTAGTTATTTCCTTATAGATAAATGTTTGAATTTTACAGCCTTTGACATTCTGCTTTTGTACTCGAAACAATCGAGACTTCAATTCACTGAAATCTAAAATCAATTCATGAATTTTTAAGGCTTGTTGTTCATAATCAAAATCTCCTTGACATTCTTTACAGAGGATAATTCCACTGTGTTCTTTGACAAGCTTGTGTAGTTCAATAAAATCCTGCCTATTGAGCGTAATCACAGCCCGCTCTTGTTGATGGGCAAACTTGAGAACATCATCATCGGGAATTCCTTGATTAGCCTGTTTTGCGTCATAGGATGTCAACACATCATGTCCGAGATAACGAAGTTTGTTGACGATATCTAGGGGGAAATTTTCGTTAGAGTAAAGCCTAGCTATCTTCATCATCGTCATCCTGGGCAGCAATTACTCGATCGATTTCTGTTTGATGCTGTTCGTAGTATGACGAAGCTAATCTTAAATCTGCGGGAGTTAACCCCGGATAATTCCTCAGTATTTCCTCATCAGATGCCCCCAGTTTGTAAAAAGAAATAATTGTCCAGACAGGAATGCGTGTATTGCGTATCCTAGCATTACCTCCACAGACACCAGCGGTTTTTTGAATTGTACTAATATTCGTATCCGTTTGTGCTGTCTGCTTAGACAAATACATCCGAATAGATTTTTCGGCATTCCAAGGATCGGATATTTCTAAGAAATCCCAACGCCCTAATCCCCCGTGATTTTTTACTGCTGGTATCCAAAGAGTTCTAGCAGTCGCCACCTTAGCGGCTTTGTCCTTTCTCGCTTCCCCCGATACTTCCAAAATTAAATTCAGTAGTTCTTTTTGCCCATCATTAATTCGCACAATAAAATCAGGCAAATAATTTCTCTGTTCCCCATTGAGAGTATAGGGAATAGTAAAGCCTAAATTGTGATTTTTTACATAGGAGATAACCTCATTCATTTGTTCTAAGGATTGCACCATCTTTGATTCCCAATTACTATCGAGTACCACATGGGAAACATGACATTTATGAGGGTTAGTCGTATAAACCGCACGGGCGGTGTCAAAGTCTACATAGCGAGTCGAACCAAAAGTATCATAGGGGCGGAGAATTGGCTTTAAAGATTTTCGCAACTCTCCTTCCACAATGGCATGATAAATCTTGTCTGTCGCATCGTGGGCAAATTCAGTCAGCATTAACAACTGAGGATAGGTATTGTCTTTGTAACGGACACATTCTTTGAGCCACTGTTTAGTTATTTGCAAAACTTGGGGAAACAACCAAGCTTGTACATCTGCATCAAAAAAATGTATTGTAGTTTTTTCTGGTTTCTGATTCCCATCCCATCGAAAATACTTTTCTAAGGTTAGTTTTGCCAACAAAAAAGCGACTTCCTGTTCTCTGTGGGATTTCAATTGATCCAATGTATGAATACTGGATTGACCAACAATGGGAGCATTGACTGTAAGAGTAGGCAAATCAGCCGTAGAAATAACATATTGACAAACATCTGTAAAATTAGCTGTTAATTTGCCCCTGCTAATGTCGTAGCGATAACCCGTCAATCGAGGGAAAGTAATTTCAGATTCATTTCGTTCTGCTAAAGCTCGAACACGGGTAGGGAGTGTTCCCCGCTTGGGTGTTTTATTAGAACCGGCGCAGGGGATAAAAGCAAAGGGAATACCGTAAACTTCGGCATATTCGGGTTCATACATTCCCTCTTTATTCACTGCATAGTTAATCCGTCGCAGTCCCCGTCCAACAACTTGTTCGCACAACAACTGAGTGCCAAAAGCTCTTAACCCTAAAATGTGGGTGACGGTACTAGCATCCCATCCTTCAGTCAACATAGAAACAGAGACTACACAGCGAATGTGTTCCCCCAGTTTTCCGGGTTTACCAACGGTATTTAATACTTCGCGCAGTAACTCTTCTGGTGTGATTTTTTCGGGATCTTTACCTGGATATCTTTGTCGATATTCGGCTTTAAATTCTTCAATCTCCTGTGCTGTAATTTTTTTGAATTCAGCACTCATCGCCTCGCCTGATTCTAGTTGTTCGCTGTCTACCAGAATCGTGTTAGGTCTAGCTGTCCAGTTTTCGTTTTGGACGTTACTAAATAATGGTAGTTTACCGGGAGCTAAAACAGGTCTACCATCAGGATATTTTTTGCCAGTATCCCAGCCAGCAATATAGTCATAAACTAATTTAGAGACATTGGTATTATTACAAACAACGATAAATACAGGCGGTGTTTGTCCTCTGTCAGTAGCTTCTGTGTCCTGTTCCCATAATTCAAAAGCTTTTTTGTAGTTACTATAGAGACTTTCTAAGGCTCCCTCTAACTCTTTAGGAAGTTTTGGTTCGGGTGATGATTTACTTTCATCTTGGGTACTGCGTCCTTTCTTGGGGAGTTGATCGCGAATTAAGGGCCAAATACTGCGATAAGCAGGCAATTCGCCTTTCATATTGTCGTCAGATACGGGGACGCGGGGAATTTTGACAATGCCTGATTCGATCGCATCAATCAAGGAAAAGTCAGAAACTACCCAAGGAAATAGATTGCCTTCTTGATAGCCAGAACCTTTTAAAAAGAACGGTGTAGCTGACAAGTCATAAACTACTTTGACCCCAATTTTTGACTTTATAGCTTCAATGCCAGAAATCCAAAGTTGTGCCTGATCGTTGCGTTTTTCTGCTTCTTTGCGGTCATCACCTTTGAGCTTGGCATCGTCATCACCAACGCGACGACGGTAACAGTGGTGAGCTTCATCATTAATCACGATAATGTTTTTCTTGTTTCCTAAACCTTTGCAAACTCGCCTTACCATTTGGTCTGGGGTTTCAGTGAAAGCACTTTTTTGTCCTTGGGCGAGAATATCTTTAGTTAACCGAGCTGCTGAATTAAGTTCTCGCAGTTTAAAGGCATGATAGTTAGTAATAACAATTTTAGCTTTTTCTAATTCTGGGATTAAATCTGGTGGTACTAGGTCAAGTTTTTTGTAGTAATTTTCAGCATCATTAGGTTGGAGTACCCGCAGGCGATCGCGCACGGTAATTCCTGGTGCTACTACTAAGAAAGCATCGCTAAATTTATTGTTCTGAGGGTTGGCGGCTTTATTAAGAGTATGCCACGCCATCAGCATTGACATGACTACTGTTTTACCGCTTCCTGTCGCCATTTTACAGGCCATGCGGAACAGCAGCGGGTTCGCATCTTCATTGAATTGTCGGAGTTGATTCTCAATCCAGTTATCGCCGCACTTTTTTGCAACTTCGGTGATATAGATAACTGTCTCTAAAGCTTCTATTTGGCAAAAATATAATTTACGTTCGCGATCGGGGTTAGTCCAATATGCCAACAATTTTTTAGTGGTAGGGGTAACGTAGAGATAGCCGCCACGTCTCCACAGGCTAACGCGATCGCGAATTTGGTTAATAAACTTGTTTTCTGCTACTCTGTCTTGTGTCCATTCACCTAGATTTAGCTCTAGTTGTTGAAACTGCTTGCTTTTTTTCTTCGGTTGGGCGATCGGGATAAAATAATGGCTGATGCGACGCTCTTCGAGAATTTCATCGGTAATACCATCATCGTCAAAGCGAAAGTGGTACTTGGGTTCCAAGAAGGCAGAGTTAATAATAGGATTTTCAATGACAACTTGATTCATCTATTTCCTGATACTTGTTATATGGACATAGCGATCGCCAATGATAGAGAATTCCTTATTCCCTAACCAATTGTCCCAAGGTCAGAGCAAATTCCCTCCAAATAGACTACCATCATAAATCATCCTTTTATCTATATTTTAACTGAAAATAAGTTACTTATATTTATATATCTACATAAAATATTATCTAAAATGATGGACTTCTGGAAATTGCTCATCTGCCCAAACCTCATAAAACAGTGCTGACACCAGCCATGCACCCACAAAGCAGAAATCTTAAACCTGGGCCCACAATTGGGACATTCCCAACCTGCGTAGGTGAAATCTGCCAAAGCGATCGCACCTCCCAACCCCACCAACTTCCCCAAGGATCGTCGGCGTTAACTCCTTCGCCCGCCGAAACCGCCCCAAAAGAGGACTGGCATTTTTGACGACAAACCCGTTTGTAGTGAGGACTTTAGTCCTTCAATTTAGTTCGGAGGGCGGGGGATGCGAAAACTTAGGGGGCTGAGGATTTGATTGAGGGCGCGCAATTGTTCGGCGGTGCCCAAACAAATTAGCATATCTCCTCCTTCGATCGCAGTTTCTCCAGTTGGCCCGACAATCAAAGTGCCGCCAGCCCGTCGAATTGCTAACACTAATGCCCCGGATTGCGATCGCAATTTGGCATTTCTCAAAGTTTCTCCGACGTAGACACAACTATTCGGATCTACCAGAAATTCTTCCATATAAAAAGAACTATCCGTACCCGTCAATACGCCGTCTAAAAAATCCATCACCTGAGGGCGCAAAGCAGCCGCTGCCATCCGTTTGCCGCCCGTAATGTAGGGGGATACAACGGCATCGGCGCCGCCCCGCTGCAACTTCTTTACGGCTTCTTCTGTGGTGGCGCGGGCGATCGCCCGTACCTTCGGATTCAGAGTTTTCGCCGACAGCACAGTGTACAAATTCTCAGCATCCGACGGCAAAGCTGCTACTATGCAAATTGCGCGATCGATCCCCACATTCAACAAAATTTCATCGAGTGTCGCGTCTCCCTGCACCGCCGTGTACCCCAACGCCAAAGCAGCCTGCACCGACTGTAGCGCCGAATCTACCACCACAAAAGGAATATTTTCTGCCTCAAATTCCAAGGCAATCTGTCGCCCCGTGCGCCCGAAACCGCAAAGAATGTAATGTTCGATCAAAGAATCCACCAAACGCCGCTGCTGCCTAATTCTTGCTCCTTCTTGAAAATATCCTTGAATCAGCGCTTCTGTAAAGCGGTTGACGATATAACCAATCACCATCACGCCCATCAAAATCAGGCACATGGTAAACATTCGCCCGCGTCTTCCGAGGGGGTGAATTTCACCGTAGCCGACAGTTGCTAAAGTAAATACAGTCATGTAAGCGGCATCGAGCAAAGGCCATTTTTCCACCAGCCAATACCAAAGAGTACCCGTGCAGAAAATGCCGCCAAGGGCGATGATGCCGCCCGTTAACTGTTTTTGCAGGCGCTGGTACTTTTGCTCTAGAGTTGAATACACCGATCGCCCTGACCTATTATTTATTACCTGCTACCAAATTTAAGCATATCAAGACTTACGCAAAAACCCGATTCATAGGAGCAAATCTAAAATCTAAAATCGACTGTCCGAGCGACTTTCAATCCCGTCGCAGAGGTGGCGATTGCTGGAATTGGCGAGCGGCAATTATTGCAGTGCGATCTGCAATTTGTATGAGGAGTATTTTCGCGCTCGCCTAGAATGCAAATAATCCTGAATTCAAAAAATAATGCAACTGCAAGCAAACTTAAAACCCATATCCACTAAGTCATTCCCAAATCTCAAATCTCAAATCTAAAATGGTATAATCCTGATTTAGCCGATCGCCAAATCCACACTAACTACAAATTCGGGAAAAGCCAGCGGCGACACTCGATCGCCCCGCCAAAACCTCAGCATTAAACTGTAACCGTTAACAGTCGGCTGGCGGTAAACTTCCAAGCAGTTTTCCTGTAAATTGACTATCCAGACTTCCTGAATTTGCGATCGGGCATAAATAGGAAGTTTCACATCTCTGTCATAGTCTATGGAAGTGTCAGCTACTTCTATTAATAGTAAAACTTCCGATGGGAGGGGGTGGGCGGTTGAATAGTAATCGGCGCGAGGTTGCAGCAATACTATATCAGGTTGCGGCTCAGTGCGATCGCTCAACTGAACGGGGTTCTGCACGTCAAAAGTAGCCAAATTTTCGGGAATTTGGCTGCACAGTCTGGCTAAGCGCCTCACAGAGGAAGCATGACGAGTTCCAATAGCGGCCATTTCAACAAGTTCTCCTTCTATCAATTCTAGGCGATCGCCCTCCGAAAGAATCCCAGCTTTACCCATTTGATGGTATTCTTCTACTGTGAAAAGTCTTTTGAGCAACTGCACAGCCATAACTTACCGTTCCTCTAATTAGTTCTTAGATTATAGTCGATCGAAACATAGCTATATTAACAGGGGTTATAAAAAATTATAACTTTGGTGGGATTTGTTTTTGACGAACCGCGAAGGCGCGAAGGACACGAAAGAAGAGGAAAGAAGAGGAGAGAAGAAGGGAAACTCACAAATATCTATCAATAGAAAGGTGTGTCCGGCTGAATGATTCGGTATCTTGAAAATAAGCAGCCAGAATCCTCAGCAATCTGCAACGGTTGGCTGTTTTGGCAGGCAGCACAATAATCTGAGTTAACATAACTTGATTCCATGCAAAATACCGCAGATTTACTCCCCAAAATTGACTCGCCG
The DNA here is from genome assembly GCF_020738205.1 of Microcoleus sp. PH2017_24_DOB_U_A. NCBI lineage: Bacteria > Bacillati > Cyanobacteriota > Cyanophyceae > Oscillatoriales > Microcoleaceae > Microcoleus > Microcoleus sp. PH2017_24_DOB_U_A. Next base: position 23,229 of record NZ_JAEQCT010000047.1, on the reverse strand, counting down.
AGTCTTCCTAAAAAGCAACCCGCACTTCCAAATTACGAAGCAGCCGATCGCCAATTTGTCAATTTGCTGCTAGTGGATGATTTAGACAAGACGGTGGCTGCAAAACCGTTACTTGTTAGCGATTTTGAAAGCGCGATCGCCGTGGCGCTGCGATCGGCATATCAGCAACCGGAGGGCGATGAGGCCGCGCACCGTTTCTTGCAGCGCGTACTGTACCGCATCAACCGCCTCAACTTGTTTTGGTACGACGACTTGCGCCGCTACAACAACGAACGATCGCACTATTTGCGTTCTGTGCGCGATCGCATCGAACAACCTTGGCAGCAGTGGGAATTCGCCCAAATCGACGTTGCAGCCGTGCAAAACATCGAGAATGTCAAGCAAGCCCTGCGCGATCGTGCAGCCGTCGATGTCGATCCTCCGCTGTCTGAGATCGATCGCTACCTGCGAGAACAGATGACTGAAGGGGGATACAGACACCTGCTGGCGATCGCCTCCTTCGACGGTTTAGTGGAAGCCAGCCGTCTTTCCCGGATCCTCGGCGGGGCAGGCAACGAAATTCAGTCAACCCTGACGCGGGTGCTGATCGAAGAATACGGCGGCGGTCGCTTACCCCGCAAGCACTCGACCTATTTTGCCCAAATGATGGCAGAATTCGGGATGAGCACGGAACCGGAGGCGTATTTCGATTTAGTACCTTGGGAAGTGCTCGCCAGCATCAACCACAACTTCCTGCTTACCGAACGCAAGCGCCACTTTCTGCGCTACAACGGCGGACTCACTTATTTTGAGGTGGCTGGGCCCGTCGCTTACCGCAATTATCTAGGCGCCGCGCAGCGCCTGGGGTTGTCCCAGGCTGCGATGGGTTATTGGGAACTCCACATCCGAGAAGATGAGCGTCACGGGCGCTGGATGCTTGATGAGGTGGCGATCCCGCTGGTTGACAAATACCCGCAGGATGGGTGGGAATTGGTGTTGGGCTACGATCAGGAGAAGTCGATCGGCGATCGGGCTGCGTTGGCTGTAGTGCGATCGATCCAAGCAGCAGAACACAATTGACACGTAGATGGGGATTTGCCGTTGGGTGGGGGCGGGTTCACAGACAATAATTGCCACTCAACCCACAATCTAATCAACCCGCCCCCACCGATAAAACAACGAACGATCGATCCGTGCTGTATTTTACAAGGCTGTCATTAACTGAATTAGCTCGATCGACAAATCTCTGGGCGACTTTTGCTGCTTCTGAAACAAAACTCCCGCCAGCAGATAGATATTTTCCGAATAAAAAGCCATGCCCTGTTTTTGCAGATTGGCGATCGCGCTTTTCACCTTCGGTTCCGAACTGTAATAGCCAAAAGTTAGAGGTGCAATCTCAAAATTCGCCACCGAGTAGCCTCGATCCAAGGCATCATCGATCAAACCCACAGGATTAGAATAGCTCGAAACCATCAGCAAAACTTTGTCGCAGCCCAAAGATAAAAGTTTTTTAGCAATTGTAGAACCATCAGTCCCGCCGTGCAACAGCGGCTGATAGAGCTTGTCATCCGCCGCCGGCAAGTAAGGCGGATTTGAAATTATACAATTCGCCGACTGATATAAAGGCGAATCAAAAAAAGAGCAATTTTGGACAGTGTATTGTTCGCTCAGTTGATATTGCTTAATTTGAGACTCAGCAATTTTCGACGCAACCTTATTTAACTCAAATCCTTGTATTTTTCCGTCAAAATTAGTTCTGACCAAAGACTTAATAACTGGACTTCCCTCTCCGGAACCAAATTCTACTATAAGTCGAGAATTGTCAGCGGTATCTAACACTAAACTTTCCAAGCAGTGCGAGTAAAAATCAGATTCTTCAGGGCAATGAAATACCTGTTTTAGAGGATGGGATGAAGTGAGCATAAATTCTGTAACAAAGTTTACTTTTTTAAAGTTATCTAATAAATAATTGTGAAGCCATCTGTCGCAAGAGCTATTTATAAACTTTTTAAATCTCTCTCTTGCTATTTTCTCAGAAAGATTCGCGGACGTTGTTGGGCTTGGGCCCTCTTGGTTTCAGTGGTTATATAACCTGTCAGTCATACCTCACCTTTTTGAGAAAGGCTATAACTTATCAATACACTGCTTGGTTGGTAGTGAGGAATTCATTACTCGGAAAATGCGGACTTAATTCCTCGGAAAATGCGGAATGAATTCCCAACGATCGAACCTCAATCATATTGGTTCGATCGTTGGGAATTCATTCCTCATCAGACGAGAGATGACTCAAGTCCCAACGCTCAAACCCGATCGAGGTTATTTTAGCGGACACGATAGAACTGATAACGTTCGCGAGCGGGGACGCTCGCACTTCTGAGTCATGACTGATGACTAATGACTAATTACCACCAGACTGTACAGATTTGCGAGTTTGGTTAGTATCGTCGCCCTTGTGATGCCACGTGCCACCGTCACCTTGAACATACTCTGATTTTACGCTGTTCCAAGCAACGCGAGTAGCAGCATCTTGGCTCATTCCATCTTCGCTAGCGCTCTTAAAAGCCGCTTTAAAAATATTCTGCGCCCCTTGGGGTAGTTCTTGTGCTTCTGAAGGTAATGTGTCAAATTGTTGTTCTGGCATAATGGTCTCCTTTTTTTTAACATAAATGCTATTTTATATAGAATAAACAACTACCTTCCTCTCTCTAAAAGCAAATTTAAGACAGCATTTATCTCAGTCCGAAGACCGATGTAATCTTAAATTTATTAGTTTCAGAAAAAGGAACTTGCTTGCCGTTGCTGGTGGCACGGAATTTGGGTAATTTACCCGATCGCACAGCTATAAATCTGACTTCGGCTTTTTCACCTGCGAACTTAGAAAATACGTCAGCGAAGCGATTACTAAACCGATACTCCCTCCCAAGGGAAGGATGTTCGGATCGCCCTTCCACCTAACTACCTCAGCGAGAAACAATACGCTCAATACAACGACGATCACGCTGGTGAGCTTGGTTTTGAGATCCTCGATGCTGTGAATTTCCAGCCAGTGGGGTACTTTTATGCGCTCGTCAATGAACAGCTCGTAAAGTCCGAGGGCAGTAATGTAAAATACTGTGGCTAACAGAAACAAATCTACAACTTCGATCAAGGACAGAATCAGTTGTTTGGAGTTTTCGCTGGAAACCGCTCCTGTAGTTAGAATGTGGCCGATGGTAGCGACTGTTTCCAGCGCGCCGTAGACCAAAGGTAATAGCTTAGAAACTATTGAGTCTGTGGGGTAAGTTTCAATTGGAAAAACAATCAAGGGAACGGGACTAAATTTGCTCTCTTACCTTCATTATCCCGTAGCGAATATGAAAAGAGTTGTACGTTCCGTTGTCAATTTGACCATAAGGTTTTGCAATCAAAAGCGATCGCAGGACTCTACAAGGCAAAAGCAAGCATAACCATGAAATCTTCTAAATTGTTGAAAGTTGTTTTAGCAGGGGCTTGTACTTTAGGTTTAGCAACGGTTTCCTTAGCAGTGCCTGCTTCTGCCCAGTCGGGAGGCGGTGCAGGCACGGGTACTAGCGGTACGACAGGTACAACCGGTACCAGCGGTACAACTTCGGCGCCGACTGAGACTAATTCTGGAGTTTTGAGCGATCGGCGCGATCGCCCCAACAATCTGGGCTGGCTGGGTGCCTTGGGCGCGTTAGGTTTGCTCAACTTGTTTCGCAAAAAAGACGATGCAGCGTCGGTTCGTCGGTAGTTTCGGGCGATTCACGCTCGGGATAGATTCGCACGCGCGTACTATTGAAAACTTGAAAACATAGAGGCTTAGAAATTCATGACTTCACCAAATCGCCAAAATTTGTTCGTAAAATTGGTTACTGTTGCCGGAATTGCCGGCGTTAGTTCCTTGCTCGCCGTGCCCGGATTCGCAGAATTGAACCGCCAGACTAACGACTCGAACAATTCTAATTCTGCGGGCTTGATTGCGATCGACGCCAACAACAATACCAATCCCGGCGGCCGTCCTTTTGACTCGACTAATCCGAACTACACTAACGATTTGGGGGGCAGTCCTTCGGACTCTACAAATAGCCCCAGCAACAATAACAATCCCGATCGTTCTTCGGAAGCTCCTGTGAGCGATCCGAACAACAATACCAATCCGGGCGGCCGTCCTTTCGACTCTACTGTCCCCAGCAACAATAACGATGCCGGCGGCCCTAGCAACACTCGCAATAGCCCCAGCAACTAAATTTTGGGACGGGCTAGAAGCCCATCCCACAAGAAAAAAGATTTTTGTGGGATGGGCTTCTAGCCCGTCCTAACTATTTTTGCAAGAGGTCTAATAATCCAGTCCTTCAGCCGCAATAATTAGCTAGAGTCCGATCGCACTTTCACGCGATCGGACTCTATTTTTGCTGCTGTTAAACTTAGGCTAAATTAATAATTTTCTCACCGACGGGCGATCGCACTTGCGCGCCCGCCGATTTATTCAAACAACACACTATTAGTTACTGCTGATTGTCCACAAAAACAGTCACAGCCGCCACAGCGATTAACATTTCATCATTTTTATCATTCAGAGAGGCGATCGCCCTTCCTGGCACAATCATGCCCCCTTGCTCCACAATCAGAGTTTTGCTACCAAAAGGCAGCACCGCCAACACATCATCCGGCCGCACTTGTTCCGGGTAAGGAACAGCCACCTTTACCTCAACAATCATCTGATTGGGGTCAGTCAAACCCGCCACTTCCCAGACGCCTAGCAGAGCATTATTGGCGATCGCATTTCGTACAGCCCTAGCCGCCGCGACAGTCGGTTCCTGCCCGTGCTGGTCGATACCCATCCCCATTTCAATGATGAAACATTTACGTGCCACAGTTACTCCTTCCTTGATTTTTGCTCGCAGTCGAGCGCACTCTTTCTCAAAACAATTATCAACCAAACCGACCGCAATTTATATTATTTTATAAATCACGATCGCAACACAACAATCATCCCAGTTCAAAAAAAACAATCCAACAGCAGACCATCTCAAAACTCATAGTTCATCAGTCAATCCCAAATCCCAAATCCCAAATCCCAAATTTAAAATCGCATAACTTATGGTAATATAACCAAAATCACCATTCCTCGCGGACTGCCCAACTCATCGCCAGCTTGAATCATGGATAGTTTTCTCCCCATCGCCTACTTTCAAAACCAATTTCTCCCATTTACCGACGCCAAAATCTCCATCGCCACCCACGCCCTGCACTACGGAACCGGAGTTTTAGGCGGGTTGCGAGGAATTCCCGACCCCCAAAATGGCGATCGCATCTTACTATTTAGATTAGACCGCCACTGTCAAAGATTAAGTCAAAGTGCCAGCTTCCTCCACTGCGATATTCCCCCGGACAAAATCCAACAAGTAATCACTGATTTTGTTAAAAAAAATCAGCCAACAAAATCATTTTACATCCGTCCATTTATCTACACATCAAGTTTAGGAATAGCTCCCAGACTCCACAACGTAGACACAGACTTCTTTGTTTACGGATTAGAACTTTCCGACTACTTACCCAAAGAAGGAGTCAACTGTAGAATTAGCTCTTGGTACCGTCAAGAAGACCGCAGCTTACCCTTAAGAGGAAAAATTAGCGGCGCCTACATCACCTCAGCCCTAGCTAAAACAGAAGCAGTAGAATCCGGCTTCGACGAAGCGATTATGATGAACACCCAAGGAAAAGTCAGCGAAGCCTCTGGGATGAACATATTTGTCGCCAGAAACGGCAAATTAGTTACTCCCGGTTTCGAGCAAGATATTCTCGAAGGAATCACCAGAGACAGCGTAATCACCATCGCCCGAGACTTAGGAATTGAAGTCACAGAAAGACCAGTTGACAAATCAGAACTGTTGATTGCAGACGAGATTTTTCTGTGCGGAACCGCCGCCAAAATTACGCCAATTAACCGAGTAGAAAACTATCAATTGCCTAAAAACAGACCCATCACCGAAAAGATTTTGGACAAACTGACGGGGATTATCGAAAATCGCGATAGCAAGTACAAAGAGTGGGTATTTGCGATTAGTCTGAATTAACGCGATACTCAAGGATCCATGAAGTAAATTAACCGGATTTGGTTAAATACCAAATCCGGTTAAATACCCCCTCGATCTCTTAGTCTGCGGAGGCAGACTTCGTGTGTGTAGTCGCGGTTTCAACCGCCGAGTCACTTTTTTACTCGCACAAGGCAGCCGCATGATGGCGAATGTGATCCTCCATAAAACTCGCCACAAAATAATAGCTGTGATCGTAACCTTCCTGCATCCTTAAAGTCAGCATCTGTCCCACTTTTGCACAAGCAACCGCAAACGCATCCGGCAACAATTGCCCGTCAGCTAGATACGAATCATCCGTACCGCAGTCAATCAAAATCGGGCGCTTGTATTGCTGTTCCAAAACTAATTCGCTAGCATCCCAAGCCTTCCAATTCTCCCGATCGCCACCGAGGTAGTGTCCAAATATTTTTTGTCCCCAAGGGCTGCGGACAGGGGCGCAAATAGGCGCAAAAGCCGAAACAGAAAGATAGCGATCGCCATTTTTTAACGCGCAAATTAAAGCCCCGTGTCCGCCCATCGAATGCCCGAAAATTCCCTGTTTTTCACGTATCACCGGAAAGTTTGACGCGATTAAATTCGGCAACTCATCAACCACATAACTGTACATTCGATAGTGAGAATTCCAAGGTGCGGCTGTCGCATCCACATAAAAACCCGCGCCGCTTCCCAAATCCCAATTGTCCGCTTCCCCTGGAATGCCAGTATTGCGCGGGCTAGTGTCGGGCGCCACCAGCATTAACCCATATTTGGCTGCCCATTGTTGCGCCCCCGCTTTTGCCATAAAATTCTCTTCCGTGCAGGTTAATCCTGACAAGTAATAGAGGATTGGTACGGGTTGTGATTCGGCTTGTGGTGGCTGGTAGACAGTGAATTTCATCTCGCTGTTGCAGGCGGATGATTGATGGCTGTAAAAGCCGAGTTTGCCACCCAAACTTTTATATTGTTTTTCCAGTTTTAGGGATTTTGAGATCATGTTAATTTTATTTCATTTGTGAATTAGATTTTTTTTACCGCAGAGAGCGCAGAGGGCGCAGAGGAAGAGAGAAGAGAGAAATATTTTTGTTCAAAATGTTAAAACTGTGCGTATTACTTTTCCTTGGTGCATCAAATCAAAGGCGTCATTAATTTGCTCGATCGGCATAATCTGGGTAATCAAACTATCAATATCAATTTTACCATCCATGTACCAATCAACAATTTTCGGAACATCGGTTCTGCCCTTGGCGCCACCAAAAGCCGTGCCTTTCCACACCCTACCAGTTACTAATTGAAACGGGCGGGTGCTAATTTCTTGCCCGGCTCCCGCTACTCCGACAATCACGCTCACACCCCAACCTTTGTGACAGCATTCCAAAGCTTGGCGCATCACATTAACGTTGCCGATACATTCAAAAGTGTAATCAGCTCCGCCTTTGGTTAAATCTACCAAATAAGGCACTAAATCGCCCTCAACTTCGCGGGGATTTACAAAGTGAGTCATGCCGAATTTTTTCGCCATTGCTCGTTTGTCGGGATTCATATCTACGCCGACAATCATGTTGGCTCCCACCAGGCGCGCTGCTTGGATTACATTCAAACCCACGCCGCCTAAACCAAAAACTATGACATTAGAACCTGGTTCTACTTTGGCAGTATTGATGACAGCGCCGATGCCAGTTGTAACGCCGCAGCCAATCAAACAAACTTTGTCAAAGGGAGCGTCATCGCGAATTTTCGCTACCGCAATTTCTGGCAATACTGTATAATTAGCAAAGGTAGAAGTTCCCATGTAATGGAAAATTTTCTCGCCATTAATTGAAAATCTGCTCGTGCCATCGGGCATTACGCCTTGCCCTTGAGTGAGGCGAATTGCTTGACAGAGATTCGTTTTGCCGCTCAAACAATACGCGCAGTTGCGACATTCGGGAGTGTAAAGTGGAATTACCCGATCGCCCTTTTTGACACTTGTCACTCCCGCCCCAACTTCCGCAACAATCCCGGCTCCCTCGTGGCCGAGAATTGCCGGAAACAAACCCTCGGGATCGGCGCCGGAAAGAGTATAAGCATCGGTGTGACAAACACCCGTCGCTTTAATTTCTACCAGCACCTCACCATCTCGCGGCCCATCTAGATCGACCGTTTCAATGGTCAAAGGTTGGCCGGCACTGCGAGCAACTGCTGCTTTTACTTTCATGCTTTCCCCCTGGGATGATTTGTTAAATGCTCCGTCAATATGTATTCTATTACTTAATCTAAAAATTGCACCAATTCTATGACAAAATTAATTGTAATTACCGGAGTCAGTCGCGGTCTCGGTCTCGCGATGACCGAAAAGTTTATTGAATTGGGACACACAGTTTTAGGATGCGCCCGCTCTTCGGAAGCAGTGGAAAAACTAAAACAAAAATATCGCGCGCCCCATCATTTTACTTGTTTGGATGTCGCTAGCGACGAGCAAGTCAAAGCTTGGGCTACAGAAATTTTGGCAAAGCAGCAACTGCCAGATTTGCTGATTAACAATGCAGCTATAACTAATTATTCCGCGCCTCTTTGGAATATCACCAGCGAAGAATTTTCTCAGGTAATTGATGTTAATATTAAAGGTACAGCTAATGTGATTCGCCACTTTGTCCCGGCAATGATTGCTCGAAAAAGTGGCATAATTGTCAACTTTAGTTCGGGTTGGGGAAGGTCAACTTCGCCGGAAGTCGCGCCCTATTGCGCTTCTAAGTGGGCGATCGAAGGATTGACGCGATCGCTCGCCCAAGAACTCCCGCGAGGCATGGCAGCGATTCCTTTGAATCCGGGCATAATTCACACCGATATGCTGGAAATTTCTTTCGGAGAACACGCGGCAAGTTATACGCCTGTCAAAGCATGGGTGCAAAAAGCAGTGCCTTTTTTACTGAAATTGAAACCTTCGGATAATGGAATGCCGATGACCGTTCCAGGATAACAATAAAATAGTAAAATAAGATTCCTGTATGATCCAACTAATAACTCTTTCCCCCAACAGCCACTGTGAACTTGCCATTAACCTCGCCCTCGCAAACCGAAACCCGCAAAGCAGACCACCTCAGGATCTGTCTCGAAGAAGACGTACAATTTCGCGAAACTACCAGCGGACTGGAACACTACCGTTTTACTCACTGCTGTTTGCCAGAAATCGATCGCACCCAAATCGATCTCACATCCACATTTCTCGGCAAAAAACTAGGCGCTCCGCTGCTAATTTCCTCAATGACAGGTGGCACAGAACTAGCCCAGACCATTAATTATCGCCTCGCCGATGTCGCTCAGGAATACAAACTGGCGATGGGAGTCGGTTCCCAGCGCATCATCGTAGAAAACCCTCAACTTGCTCCTACATTTGCAGTGCGCCGCCGCGCTCCCGATATTCTGCTATTTGCTAATATCGGAGCGGTTCAATTAAACTACAATTACGGTTTGGAAGAGTGTCAAAAAATTATCGATATTCTGGAAGCAGATGCCCTAATTTTACACCTCAATCCGCTGCAAGAGTGCGTTCAAACTGAAGGCGATACTAATTTTAAAGGACTGCTCGAAAAAATTGCTAAATTGTGCGATAAATTACCAGTACCGGTGATTGCGAAAGAAGTAGGCAACGGTATTTCTGGAAAAATGGCACAGAAATTGCGATCGGCTGGGGTAAGCGCGATCGACATTGCCGGAGCCGGAGGCACTTCTTGGGCCAAAATAGAAGGAGAGCGAGCCAAAGACGGCAAGCAGCGGAGGTTGGGCGCCACCTTTGCCGACTGGGGAATCCCGACAGCCGAGTGCGTTGTCAGCACCCGCGCCGTAGCGCCAGATGTTCCCCTGATTGCCTCTGGGGGCTTGCAAAACGGCTTGGATGCAGCCAAGGCGATCGCCCTCGGCGCGGATGTGGCGGGGCTGGCGCGGCCGTTTCTGGAAGCAGCCGCAGCATCGGAATCAGCAGCAGGTGTTCTAGCTGAGGTTTTAATTGCAGAAATCGCTACTGTGATGTTTTGTACGGGCTGCGCTAACTTAGATGAGTTAAAACATTCTGGGGTTTTGGAAAGGTTAAGATAAAAGTATGTCAGTTGGCAGTTGGCAGTAGACAGTTGGCAGTTGGCAGTTGGCAGTTGGCAGTTGGCAGTTGGCAGTGGGAGCATCTCAGTTTTGCATTTATAGAGCGTCTCCGCTCGCGAGCGGTATAATACTCGCGAGCGGGGACGCTCGCACTATATATAAAAAATGCTTTTTTCAAAAATGAGATGCTCCCGTTGGCAGTTGGCAGTAGTCAGTAGTCAGTAGTTACTGATTATTGGGAGAGATTCAAAAATAACAAATAACAACTGCTAATTACCAACTGCTAATTACCAATTACCAACTGTAACTGTTAACCATCAACTGTCAACTATCAACTATCAACTGTCAACTGTCAACTGTCAACTGTCAACTGACTAATTATCTAAATGAAAGATTTCCTAAAATATACTTGTGCAAGTTTGCTGGGAACCTTCCTGGGATTGTTGCTGCTGGGCGGCATCGGATTGGGAGGACTGGTACTGCTAATTGCTCTGGCGGCATCGTCGTCTAAAGATTCAGGCCCGCAAGTTAAAGATAAGTCTGTATTGGTATTAGACCTTTCTCTAAATATCACCGATAGCAAACCGAGCCGCAGCACGAGCGCGGCGATTCAAGAAGCACTTTCGGATGAATCCGGCGATGCTGTGACGCTGCGGACTGTTTTAGATGCGATCGAATCTGCGAAAAAAGACCCGAAAATCGTGGGGATGTATCTCGAAGGCAGTTCGGATTCCAGCAGCAGCGGGTTTGCTAATCTCAAAGAAGTTCGATCGGCATTACAGCGTTTCCGAGATGCCAAAAAACCCATTTTTGCTTACGAAATGGACTGGAATGAGCGAGATTATTACCTCGGTTCCGTTGCTAACACAATTGCTATCAATCCTTACGGATCTCTTGAAATCAACGGTTTTAGCAGTCAAGCAATGTTCTTAACCGGTGCTTTCGAGAAATACGGCCTCGGAGTGCAAGTCACTCGCGTCGGTAAATACAAGTCAGCCGTCGAACCGTTTTTGCTCAAAAAAATGAGCCCGGAAAATCGCCAGCAAACTCAAAAATTGCTGGGAGATATTTGGGGCGAATACTTAAAAACTGTCGGGCCGAGCCGCAAATTGAGCGTTCCCCAACTGCAAGCAGTTGCAGATAATGGCGGAACTTTGATGGCTAACGAAGCTCTCAAAGGCAAGTTAGTTGATAAAGTTGTCTACTTTGATGAAATTGCAACAGAACTGAAAAAACTAACAGGAACCGATGCAGAAGATAAATCTTTCAAGCAAATAAGTTTGAAAAACTACGCAAGAGTTGCTGAGAGTAAAAACTCTACTCGCGCTCACAAGAAAAACCAAATTGCTGTCCTTTACGCTGAAGGTGAGATTGTAGACGGCGAAGGCGGCCCGACTCAAGTAGGGGGCGATCGCATCGCTGAAGAAATGCGTAAAATCCGAGAAGATGACGACATAAAAGCAGTAGTTCTGCGCGTCAACAGCCCTGGAGGCAGCGCGACGGCTGCGGAAGTCATCGGGCGCGAAGTCGCGCTGACAGGCAAAAAAAAGCCAGTTATCGTATCGATGGGCAATTTAGCAGCTTCCGGCGGCTATTGGATTTCGATGGGTTCTAGCAAAATCTTTGCCGAAGCCAGTACGATTACTGGTTCCATCGGCGTTTTTGGGATGCTATTCAATGCCGAAAAGTTGGCTGCTAACAACGGCATAACTTGGGACGTGGTAAAAACCGCCCGTTTTGCGGATACTAACACGGTTTCCCGCCCCAAAAATCCTCAAGAATTGGCGAATATTCAGAGAATAGTCGATCGCATTTACGATCTATTTATCACCAAAGTCGCCGACTCCCGCAAACTGCCAAAAAACAAGGTGCAAGAAATTGCTCAAGGCAGAGTTTGGTCTGGTACGGCTGCGAAACAGTTGGGCTTAGTCGATGAAATTGGCGGCCTAGAAGATGCCGTTAGAGAAGCAGCTAAGCAAGCTAAGCTAGGCGACGATTGGCAGTTAGAAGAATATCCAAAACGCCGCAGTTTGGAAGAGCAAATTTTGGAAAGAATATCCGGCGTTCGCGTTTTGAAACCAGCCACCAAACTCGATCCGCTGAGTGCAGAAGTTAAGAAAATGCAGGATGAATTGGCTGTTATCAAGTCGATGAATGACCCGCAAGGGATTTACGTTCGCTTACCTTTCGACTTGCGGATTAATTAACTTTACTCTTTAACCCGCGTCGGCGGGTTTTGTCTGTGTAGAAGCGGTTTCAACCGCGCGGGTTTTGTCTGTGTAGAAGCGGTTTCAACCGCCGAGTTTCAACCGCCGAGTTTGTCTTTACTCTTCAACCCGCGTCGGCGGGTTTTGTCTGTGTAGTAGCGGTTTCAACCGCCGAGTTTCAACCGCCGAGTTTCAACCGCCGACTCCGATATTGAAAAACCCGGTTTCCTCAAGAAACCGGGTTTATGAATACCCTATACGATCGACTGGGAATTGGAAATATTTATTATGCAGCACGCTGAGTCAACAATCCCCAGATGAAAAGTACCACGATCGCGCCGATGACTGCAAAAGCTATGCTGGGTACAGTTAATGCTCCGAAGGATGCTCCCGCGCTAGTCCCCACAAAGACTTGGCCTAAATAACCTCCCACCAGCGCGCCGATAATTCCTAAAACTGTTGTTGCGACAAAACCGCCACCTTGAGTTCCCGGATAAATGGCTTTGGCGATCGCACCAGCAATCAGTCCTAAAACGATCCAAGCAATAATTCCCATTTCTTTTTCTCCTGAGTGTTTAACTTTCGTCTGCCTTGTCTTATGTTCTAAGAATAACAACTGATATCCCGTCCTTTCCTCTACCGTAGGGATGAACCGATAGAGGTAGAATTTCTCATGAATCGTCCTAATTTAAGGCTTTTTAATATGTCAAAAGAGTTATTGAAGAACGCACAACTAAGAATGCATAACGTAGAGCGCACAACTAAGAACGAAGCCTTTAATTATCTAGGATAGAAGGCTTTATTTATTTAGGACAGAAGCAATCGACTACTCATATAAAGTGCAATTTCAGAACGTCCCAACCGTTGGGTGCGGTTGGTACAACCAAATTTTTCTAAGGAAGAAAGGTACCTATGCTCAAAGCCGAAGGGCAATAGGAAAAATTTTTCTGGGACTTTTTGTGTTTTACTGGTAAAAAAATTACAATATTTTTGTCAAATTAGGAAAGTTGGCCCCCGATGAATCTGACACTGTGCACGATCGTCAAGAATGAAGAAGCAACACTGTCGCGGACTTTGGACAGCGTGAAGGGTGTTGTTGACGAAATTGTGGTGGTAGATACCGGTTCGCGCGATCGCACTCGTGAAATAGCCCGAGAATCCGGGGCGAGGGTTTATGACTTTGAATGGTGCGACGACTTCGCAGCGGCGCGCAACGAGTCTCTGAAGCACGCCCAGGGCGACTGGATTTTGGTGTTGGATGCCGATGAGGTGCTGGTACCGGAGATTGTACCTCAGATCCAGCAGGCAATTAAGAGCGATCGACTGTTGCTAATCAATCTCATCCGCCAAGAAATCGGTGCATCTCAATCACCCTATTCCCTAGTGTCGCGTTTGTTTCGCAATCGCCCCGGCATCCGCTTTTCTCGCCCTTACCACGCCATGGTAGACGACAGCGTGGCTGAGATTTTGCAGCGCGAACCAGAGTGGAAAATAGCTTCTCTCCCCGATGTGGCGATTTGGCACTCTGGTTATCACAAAGATGCGATCGCAGCAAAAAGCAAATTCCAAAAAGCTCAAACAGCAATGGAACGCTATATAGCTTATTATCCAAACGATGCTTATGCGTGCAGCAAATTAGGCGCGCTGTACGTAGAAAGCGGGCAAATCGCGCGGGGCATTAATTTATTAACTAGGGGATTGACTGCGGCGACAATTGATGATTCTATTGTTTACGAACTTAACTATCATTTAGGCATTGCTTACCGCCAGCAACAGCAATTTGCCAAAGCCAAAGAACACTATCAACTCGCAATTAATACAGATGTTTTCCCGGCGCTCAAATTAGGTGCTTACAATAATTTGGGCAATTTGCTCAAAGATGAAGGAGATTTGCCAGCAGCAGAAAAAGCTTACAAAGCAGCTTTAAAAATAGATCCCAATTTTGCACCAGGTCACTACAATTTAGGACTCACACTGAAAGCAACCGGAAATTTGGTAGATGCGATCGCCTATTACCGACAAGCCATTAAAATCGATCCCGAACACGCCGAAGCCCATCAAAACTTGGCAGTAGCGCTGCTGAAAATTGGCAAAATGCCCGAAAGTTTAGCAGAATTCAAAAGAGCGATCGCCCTTCACGAACAGCGCCGCCCCTTTGAAGCAGAACGCCTGCGCCGCGGACTGCAAGAAATGGGTTTAATCTAAACCTGCATATCTACTTTCTCGTTAAGTAGGTCATTTGTAGGGGCAATCGTCGGTAGTTTCCCATCGATCCCAGAGGGGTAAGCACTCTTGGCATTAACCCTACAAATTGCGAAAAATACCAACAAAATCAAGCAATTATCTCTACTTTGCCGCTGTCCAAATCGTAGCGCGCCCCAACAACTTTAAGCTTTCCCGCTTTCACTGCTTCAGCCAAAATAGGCGACGCAGATTTTAACTTTTTTACATTCATTTTTACATTAGCTCTGACTGCGTTATCCCAAGCATCGCCCAATTGATTTTTTGTAGCATCAACGGCTGGTTTAATCGCCGCCACCAAAGTGCTAATGTGACCCGGCACAGCTTTACCATCCAAAGCCGCTTTCACAGCACCGCAGCGTTCGTGACCCAGAATTACTAATAGCGGAACGCCTAATTCTAATGCGGCATATTCCATATTTCCGAGAACCCCGTCGTCGAGAAAATTTCCAGCTACTCGGATATCAAATAAATCCCCCAATCCTTGGTCGAAAATAATTTCGGGTGTTACCCGCGAATCAGAACAAGCAAGGATGGTTGCAAACGGATGTTGACCCTTTGCTACTTCGGTAATTCGCGATCGGCTTTGGTCGGGAAATGTCCGTTTTTGGTGAATATACCGCTGATTCCCGTTCATCAATTTCTTGAGTGCGGCCTCAGGAGTGATGTTTGAGACTACTCCTTCTGCATAGGCCGGTTCAGTTTTGAACAGCCCTGGGGCCATGGTTGCCACCAGCGCCCCTGCACTTGACATCCAGATCGCACTCCGCCTCGACATCTTGCCTATTTTTTTTGAGTCGGTCATTGCTTGCAACTCGGTTAATTGTTTTATATTTATTAGTATAATATTTGCCATCAGCCCAGCAAAAATTCTTTACTTTTTCTTTACAAGTAGCTGCCAAATATAAACTAATAAAAAATCGCCCCTTGTAATTTCATGGAATTAACTGCGGTCATCATTCTGCCTGCGGAGGATGCTATAGTGTATCTAAAACAACAATTATTTATCAATGAATCACAATGTCTTACGTCGCCAGCATTCATATCTATCCGGTCAAGTCCCTTGACGGCATAGCTGTCAGTCAAGCTAATATTCTTGCCAGCGGAGCTCTAGCAGGCGATCGCTCTTTTGCCATCTGCGATCTTTCCGGAGCATTTGTTAACGCTAAGCGCAACAGCGGAGTCCATTTTCTGCGCCTATCATTTGACATAAAAAAGAGAATCGCCGGTCTGAAAATTCAAGACACCGAACAAGAAATATTTTTTCATGTAGATAGAGAACGCCCCGCAATAGAATCTTGGTTGAGCAACTACTTCGGTTTCCCGGTCAAGTTAATTGAAAACTTGCTCGCAGGCTTTCCCGATGATACCGCAGCACCCGGGCCAAGCATTATCAGTACCGCAACAATAGCCGAAGTAGCATCTTGGTTTCCGAGAGTTTGCGTTAACGAAATGCGCCATCGCTTGCGAGCTAATATTGAAATAGGAGATGTCCCGGCTTTTTGGGAAGATCGACTTTTCGGAGCAGCCGATGAAGTTGTCAGGTTTAAAATAGGGCCAGTAATATTTGAAGGTATTAATCCCGGTCAGCCCTGTCTGCAATCCAACCGAAATTCTGCTGCTCAAGAAGCTTATCCAAACTTGAAAACTATGCTAACAGCCAAGCAAAATGAAATCATGCCTGAATTGCAAAAAAAAGGGCATTTCAATCACTTTAGTCGGCTGCTCGTTAACACGCGAGTGCCACTTCAATCAGCCGGAAAAATAGTACACATAGGAGATGAAGTTCAAATCCTCAGCGTCAAAAACTCCCTATTTAATACCATTCCCGATCAGTTATAAAAGTTTTATGATGACTTCATATCAAATCCGGTAACACCGGAATTAATATTACCCAGAGTCAGGACGCGGCAGTGCCGTTTCCCTACAATTAAGTGGGCGTTAGTTACATCTCTTGCAAGCATGACGATTATTTTGGGGTAGGGAAACGGCTTTTGGAGTGTCCTCCGTTAGTCCAAATCAATATGCCCCATGCCCCATGCCCCATGCCCCATGCCCCATGCCCCATTACCTTAAATTTCTGTTGGTACTATAAACCACGATCGGTCTGTCAATTCCTTTAAAGCGGAAATCTCCCATCGGCTCAAAACTTTGGGGCGATCGCAGCAACGTGTAAGTAGCTTCGCTCACCACGCATTCCCCAGGCTGACAAATTCCCTCCATCCGAGCAGCCAGATTAATAGTCGAACCCAACACAGTATAATCAACTCTTTTAGAACTGCCGACATCACCAATTATTGCCTTGCCGCTGTTAATAGAAATCCGCAATTGCAGCGGTTCGCCCAAACTCTTATTTGCATTGAGTTCGTCAAGACGGTTGAGCATTCCCAAAGCAGCAGCCACCGCGCGATCGGCATGATCCGGTTGAGGTTCCGGCGCTCCAAAAAATGCCATAATACAATCTCCAATAAACTTATCTAAAGTTCCTCCTTCCCCAAAAACTTCTTGCAGCATTTCCTCAAAGAAATTGTTCAGCAACCGGGCAATTTCAGGGGGCCTCAAGCGTTCAGACATCGCAGTAAAGCCCACAATATCTGCAAACAAAATGCTGATTTCGCGTTCCACAGGCGGCAGGCGGTGGTCAATTAAAGTCCCCGTATTCATTAAATGCTGCACCACAGCCGGAGAGTGATAGCGTTCCAATCTTTGCCGCATAGTTTCTTGGGTGCGGAGTTTTTGTGTCAGCAGCCACCGCTGCACGCTAGAAGCAGCGATATTTCCTAAAGCTGAAAAAAAGCTCAAGTCTTCATCTCCGCCCAGATACCACTCTCTAGAAGTCAGTTGAGCGTCGCCGTAAAGCACTCCAAAAACTGTATTTTCATCCCAGAGAGGAACAGCTATCGCCGTGCGAATTCCTTTATCGATCATGCTTATATTGTCGTCAAACTGTTCGTCAAACTGAGCGTCGGCAGTTTTGAGAGCAACTTGTTCGTCTAATACTTTGCGGCAAATAGTCCGGCCGATCCAACTGCCGTCAGCAGGGATATATTTATTTTTGGCAGTGGGTCTGGCGGCAGTCTTAACTACTTCGAGTTCGCCGTTATTTTGAAAGTCTATTAATAGTGCCAAACGTTCGATATTTTTGATATCGCGGAACACGATTTGCTGGACTTGATCGAAAATTGCTTCGATGGATTCAGCGGTGTTTAAATACTTCGCAATATCGACTAAGTATTTTAAACGCGAGATAGCTTGTTCGTAATTTTTTTCAAGTTTTGTGTCTGGTTCTATCCACTGTTTTTGCAGTTCTTTAGCTTTGCCGAGGATAGTCACTCCTTCGGGCATGGTGCCGATTTCAGGAAGTTGGGGGTCAGAGCGATCGGGCAAAACGACAATCAAATTAATCCGGTGTCCCAGATAAATCACATCGCCCTGATTGACTAAGTGAGGTTGGTTGAGGGGACTGTTGTTTAGTAGCGTCCCGTTGGTACTGCCCATATCCTCAACTAGCCACTCCCCTGAAGCTATTTTAAACAAGCGGGTGTGGTGCCGGGAAATGTCAGAAAAAGGCAGTTGCAAATCGCATTCTAGCAACCTACCGATAATAAATTGCTCGCCTTCGACAGGCACGGTTTTTTCGATGATTCCATTAATTTGAAGTTCCAGATTCAGTTCATTCATAGACAGCACCGCTGTTGAATTTTCAAGGCTTTGATAAGACTTGAA
This sequence comes from Microcoleus sp. PH2017_24_DOB_U_A, assembly GCF_020738205.1. Lineage (NCBI taxonomy): Bacteria > Bacillati > Cyanobacteriota > Cyanophyceae > Oscillatoriales > Microcoleaceae > Microcoleus > Microcoleus sp. PH2017_24_DOB_U_A. Next base: position 4,928 of record NZ_JAEQCT010000047.1, on the reverse strand, counting down.
TTCATCAGATCAAATCTCCTACAAGTCTTATAAAGCTGGCGGCAACTCCAAAGTAAGCTGACCCAACACACCAGTTCTAAAATCGTTTAACATCTGCCGCGCCGTTCGTTCGACATCTCCTTTATACCTGTCTTTTGCTACTTCGTGCAAATAATCTTCACCATTGCTAGATCCTATATCTAATTTATACCGAGATTTGAAACCAGATACTGATATCAATGTGTCATCAGCCGCCTCCAGCCCGAGGAGCAAATCAACCATAGCTGCTGCTACTACCTGATTGTCGTAAGCTGCTTCGCCAATATCTTCGCAAATAGCTAATTTTATGGCATTTTCTTGATTGTTAATCCGGGTGGGGATTACTCCGGGGGCGTCTAGTAACTCAATTTCGTCAGAAATGCGAATCCATCGGAGCGATTTAGTTACTCCAGCTCTGCGGGCACTGTCTACTACTCTGCGCCCTAAAAGGCGATTAATTAAAGCAGATTTGCCGACATTGGGAAAGCCCATCACCACGGCGCGGACTGGACGGGGTAGCATTCCTCGATCGAATCTGCGTTTATTTAGCTGCACCCCAGCCTCCTGGACAGCATCGGAAACATCGTGTACTCCTTGACCGTGCTCGGCGTTAGTAAAATAAGCAGTTTCGCCCTGAGATTCAAACCAGGTTTCCCACGCATCGAGGGTTCTAGGCGTAATCATGTCCATGCGGTTGATGACCAACACTCGCGCCTTACCGCCCACCCAGGTAGGCATTTGGGGGTGGTAAGTCGCTAGTGGAATGCGGGCATCTCGGACTTCGAGCACCACATCTACCCGCTTTAGCTGTTCTTTTAATGCCCGTTCAGCTTTGGCAATGTGACCGGGATACCAGTGAATTTTCATTAGTTATTAGTTATTAGTTAGTTGTTAGTTGTTAGTGGTCAGTTATCAGTTGTTCGTTGTTCGTTGTCAGTTGTTCGGGGAGCATCTCAATTTTTGCAAAAAGCATTTTTTTGTTGTAGTGCGAGCTTAAGAGCTCGCTTGGTTTTAACAGCAAGCGAGCTCTTAAGCTCGCACTACAAAATCAAAACTGAGATGCTCTCGTTGTTCGTTGTCAGTTGTTAGTTGTCAACTGCTTTCGGAGTCAACTAAGAGGGCGAGCAAGGCGGGGCACCGCCCCAACTGTCAACTGCTTTCGGAGTCAACTGCCAACTGTCAACTGTCAACTGCCAACTGTCAACTGCCAACTGTCAACTGTCAACTGTCAACTGTCAACTGACTAAGGCACAATCAAAACTGCACAAGGAGACAGATTGATCACCCGACTGGTAACGCTGTCAGACGCACCATCATCAGTTAAACCCATCCCACGACAGCCCATCACAATCAAATCAGCCCCAACTTCGTCAGCCACATCACAAATCGTGAAAGCAGGTTTGCCTTCTCGTTCGATGATTTCAGCTTCAATTCCCTGCTGGGAAAACATCGACTGGGCTTCAGACAGCAGTTTGGCGACTGCTTCGGGGGAACTCATCACCTCTCGCGGTGCCTCACCCTCCTCGGCTGGGGGTTCGACTACCGACAGAATAACTAAACGAGAAGCGTAGGTTTTCACAATATTGACAACCTTTTCCGCCGCTTCGCGGGCTTCTCGGCTTTGATCTACAGGAAATAAGACAGTCTTGAACATAGTTCGCATTTCCCGGACACGGACTCCGATAAAATGTTTACGTTGAGCCAAATCAGTGCCGTTTGTTTCATCTTCCGTTTTTTGTACGGGCGCGGTTGAATGCGCCCGAGGCCCCAAGTGCAAGTGACGAGTGCCGCCATTTCAACGGAATTAGACAAAAACACAAATATTAGGAGGTTAATCCTGTGACAAAAAAAACTGTAGCAAATTTATCGGCATCGGACTTATCGGGCAAACGGGTATTGGTGCGCGCGGACTTTAACGTGCCGCTCGACAACGGCAATATCACCGATGATACTCGCATCCGGGCTGCTCTGCCGACTATTCAGGATTTAGCGTCGAAGGGCGCTAAGGTCATTTTGTGCAGTCACTTCGGGCGTCCCAAGGGTGTGACGGAGAAGTTGCGCTTGACTCCGGTTGCTAAGCGGCTGTCGGAATTGTTGGGGAAGGAAGTCAAAAAGACTAACGACTGTATTGGTGATGAAGTGGCTGCTACTGTGGCGGCGATGGCTGATGGCGATGTGATTTTGCTGGAAAATGTCCGCTTCTACCCTGAAGAGGAAGCAAATGACCCAGAATTTGCCAAGAAGTTAGCTTCTGTTGCTGATTTGTATGTCAATGATGCTTTTGGTACGGCTCACCGGGCTCACGCTTCGACTGAGGGTGTGACTAAGTATCTGAGTCCTTCGGTGGCTGGGTTTTTGATGGAGAAGGAGTTGCAATATCTCGGTAGTGCGATCGACAATCCGCAACGTCCCTTAGCTGCTATCATCGGTGGTTCTAAGGTTTCCAGCAAGATTGGAGTCATCGAAAAACTGCTCGAAAAGTGCGACAAATTGCTGCTGGGTGGCGGCATGGTGTTCACGTTCTACAAAGCTCGCGGTTTGAACGTTGGCAAGTCTTTGGTGGAAGATGACAAGCTCGAACTGGCTAAGTCTTTGGAAGCGAAGGCAAAGGAACGGGGAGTTACTTTCCTGTTACCTACTGATGTGGTAGTTGCTGACAAGTTTGCTGCTGACGCCAACACTCAAACTGTCTCCGTTGAGAGCATTCCCGACGGTTGGATGGGTTTGGACATCGGCCCGGATTCTGTGAAAACTTTCCAAGATGCTTTGGCTGATTGCAAAACGGTAATCTGGAACGGGCCGATGGGCGTGTTTGAGATGGAAAAGTTTGCTGCGGGAACTGAAGGAATTGCTCATTCTTTGGCTGGAATTACTAAGACTGGTACTACCACGATTATCGGTGGCGGTGACTCGGTGGCGGCTGTGGAACAGTTGAATCTGGGGCCAGAAATGAGCCACATTTCTACTGGTGGCGGCGCTAGTTTGGAACTGCTAGAAGGTAAGGAATTGCCTGGTGTTGCGGCTTTAGATGAGGCTTAATTAAGTTGACTGGGGCGGGCTTTGTTGCCCGCCTTGCGGCGAATGCTATTCTTTTTACCACAGAGAGCGCAGAGAACGCAGAGAGGGAGAAAAGAGTGAGGGAAATGGGTTGAAATTTTACTGTTTGCGAGTACGATCGATCTGAAGTGGCAGTGAGGTTTGTTTGTGAAATTTAAAATCTTGGCAAGTGTAACGGCAACTGTAGCAGTTTTAGCGCCGTTTTTGCTGGCACCCCCCGTGAAAGCTCAAAATCCCGATCACGTCCAACAGTTGCTAGAAACTAAGGAGTGTGAGGGCTGCGATTTGAGAAATGCTGATTTGTTTAAGGCGAGTTTGTACAGAGCTAATTTAAGAGGATCTGATTTAAGCGGAGCTAATCTCTACGAAGCTAATTTGCTAGAAGCAGATTTAAGTGGTGCTAATTTGGCAAATACTAACTTGGTTAATGCTGAAATGTATGGTGCCGACTTGGACAGCGCTAATCTGCGAAATGCGGATTTGTCTAATGCTTTTTTGGGGCGGGCAAATCTGACGAGAGCTGATTTGCGCGGTGCTAAGCTTTTTAATACTAATTTGGGCGAAGCTTATTTGCTGCAAGCTAATTTGTCGAATGCAGATTTGCGACGTTCGCTGCTGTTTAGAGTGAATTTGAATCGCGCTAATTTAAGCGGGGCTGATTTGTCTTTTGCTGACGTGCGCGATACTAATTTGCAGAATGCTATTCTGTCAAATACCAGGCTTCCTAGAGCTCAATTGACCGGGACAAATATCGATGCGGCGAGGGACGTGCGGCAGGCTGATTTGGAACGTGCAAATTTGCGGGGTACAAATTTGGGGCCGATGGTTTGCGTGACGACGAGTTTTCCTTATTGTGTTTTGAATTTGGAATAATATCAGGTTCTCTCGAACGACGACAATCAGATGGGTTTGTAGTGAGGACTTTAGTCCTCAGATTATGAGGACTAAAGTCCTCACTACAAACCGTTTTTATTGCGGGTAATTAAGGGCTGGTACACCGTAAGTTGAGACCGGAGCTAAGTTTGAGGTGGTTTGTATCCCCTTTCTAGGGCAAATCTCACAAGCTGGGCGCGATTTTCTAACTGTAGTTTGCTGAATATGCTGCCTAAATGAGCTTGGACGGTGCGGGGGCTAATAAACAGTCGATCGCTAATTTGTTTGTTAGTATAACCCTGGATCACCTCCCAAAAAACTCTTTCCTCGGCTGGTGTTAGAGGCAAAGGTGCTAGTGGTGGCAATACTGCGACAACTTTGGGCTCCACCGCCAGGGCGGTAGAAGTTTGCAGCAGTCGGACAATCTCGGCGTGAATGCGGTGGGAGCGCTCTAACTGAGCTTTCACCTTAGCCAAGATTTCTTCAGACTGAAAAGGTTTTACCAGATAATCGTCAGCGCCGATCGCATGACCTTCAACTTTTGCCTCAATTTCGCCTTGACCAGACAAAAATATAAACGGCACCAACTGTCCCAAACGTGTAGTACGCAAGCGCCGGCAAAACTCAAACCCGTCCATTTCCGGCATCATCACATCTGAAATCACCAAATCTGGGGGGGCATTTTCAAAAATTGAGAGCGCCTCAACTCCTGAATTAGCGCATTCAACCCGGTATCCTTGGCTTTCGAGATACATTGCCAAGACTGTTTGACAGTCTGCTTCGTCGTCAACTACTAATATTCTTTCCATGAGGGCCTTGCACCAATTCCAGTTGACAGTTCTTGAAACTGCGGCTGATTCTTTTACGCTGAACATTTCTCTACATAGCTGTGCAATGCTGGAGATGTAACGATCGCAATTCCGTCATGGCTGACAGAACAGGTCGAATCCGACAAAGCACGTAACAGGATATTACGTGCG
>NZ_JAEQCT010000207.1:0-1504 GCF_020738205.1 Microcoleus sp. PH2017_24_DOB_U_A | reverse complement strand
AGCGGCTGCTGTTAAGAAGCAAGTGGAAGTGACTCCCAAAGAAAAAAAGCGCTTGAATGTTCAGATGGATGAGTTATGGTCATTCGTTGATAGTAAAGGCAATCAGCAGTGGGTCTGGCTGGCATTGGATGCCCAGACTAGGGAAATTGTTGGTGTACATATTGGAGATCGTAGCGCAGTATCGGCTCAATATCTATGGAATTCAATGCCACCAGTGTACCGTCAATGTGCAGTAATTTATACTGACCACGTTTTGTGCTTATGATTCTGTATTGCCCAGCAAACGTCATCAAAGCGTAGATAAAGATAGTGGTTTTACTAGCTATATCGAGCGCTTCAACTGTACTATTCGACAACGAGTGTCTCGACTGGTAAGAAAGAGCCTAGCCTTCTCTAAAAAATTAGAAAATCATATTGCTGCAATTTGGCGGTTTGTGCATCATTACAATGCTAATTTACAACTCTAAATCCCTACTTTTATTTGAATTCAGTTTTATTCTCTCGATCCTTTCCTTCAGGGGACTACCCGTATTTAGCTCGCCCGTAACTTTCGATATCGACCCATGTATCAGCACCGCAAATCACGGCACAAATTGAGATGGTAATAATATCAATTAATTGATGATGTTTCGTCCGCTCAATTCTTGGATCTTCTCAGTCAGCAAAATGGTCGGCGATGGTGATTTTAGGTTTAAGTTTCATGCAGGGCAAACTCTAATTAAATATTTTTTGAGTAATCAAGAACCATCCTCCAATATACCATATTCTGTTAATATGAAATTTAGATGCGTTCGCCCTGTGATAAACGTGAGCTAGTCTTTGGGCAATCGCACTTTTTGACCTGCTTAGTTTAAACTCCAATTATCAAGCTTATGACGAAAAACTGTCATTTCTGGTCATAGGCCTGACAATCAACAGACAAAGACAAAAAACATTATTTTGTCCTATAACCCTTGCCAGAAAAGCGTTATAGCCACAAGTTTTTAGACCTGAATCCTTACTTTCAACTTAAAGTGCGGAATGTGGGTTACATCAATTTAGTAAGCAGAGACAACCAATCACCCTTTCCAATTTCGGTTGAAACCGCATCACCTTAAATTTGGGGCAATTGGATGGCAATCGCCTGTAGCCGGAGCCGAGCGCCCCTAGCCGCTTGCCCATAGCCCGAGCGGGTCTCAATCGCGGGCGATCGTCAAAAGATCTCAAAAGGGTTCTATATATAGTAGTAGCCATTTTACCTCTCAACGATTCTACCGACCCTTCATGACAGACGGCGGTCAAAAACTGACATTGGGGGTAAAAAAGCAGGTTCTGGCGTTAAAGAGGAACGAGCAATCGGATCTCGGAGCATCGAGGAACACCCAAAAGCCTTACGGTGTATAGATTGAGCGAAAGATAAAAATTGTTTTCGCAAAACGCTTGACAAGCCCTTGCGAAATAAGTATATTAATAAAGCGCCAGAGAGAGAGCGGTTCACACCGCGAACTTAAGGCACAGAGAACTG
>NZ_JAEQCT010000180.1:0-6666 GCF_020738205.1 Microcoleus sp. PH2017_24_DOB_U_A | reverse complement strand
TACCTTGGGATGGCCGACCACTCAATAGCGCAGGAAGTGAACTCTTTCATTGTAGCTAAAGATGGCTTTAGTTAAGTTTGGGTAAGTTTTACGAAGCAGTTAAGGCAATATTTTTGAGAAGGAGAATTTTTTGATGCGTGCTGGCAGCGGGCTAATCCGGCAACGACAAAAAATTCAATATCTTTGAGATTTTTGCCCTCTAGCTTCTAGTGTTGGGAAACCCTGCGTTAGAATTAAGCTATATATAGACAGGCGTGCAATGTATTGTACCAGTATAAAAAATCGAGCAGGCTTTAGAAGGCGGTAGCTGTGAAACCAATTCGTTCATTAGAAGATGCTTTAAACCGCTGTCAGGCTATGGGAATGCGCTTGAGCCGCCAGCGTCGATTTATTCTAGAGCTTTTGTGGGATGCAAAAGAACACCTCTCGGCTCGCGAAATTTACGATCGCCTGAACCAACAAGCAAAGGGGATCGGTCATACTTCTGTTTATCAAAATCTGGAAGCTTTGTCGAGAGAAGGGATTATTGAGTGCATCGAACGCTCGGAGGGACGCTTGTACGGGAATGTCAGCGACTCTCACTCTCATGTCAATTGTCTGGATACGGCTCAGATTCTCGACGTTCATGTGGAATTGCCGATCGACTTGATTGAACAAATCCAACAGCAAACAGGTGTCAAAATTGTAGACTACCGGATAGATTTCTACGGATATAGATCGGCAGAGTCAGCTACGGCAGCATCAACTGCTAGCGATACGCCAAAAGCTTCGTAAATGATGAGGCAGCCACTGTTAGAAGCAAAAGGGATATTTTTGCTGTGGCTGTTGAAGGTATAAAATGATTCAAATATTGATAGTTGCTCGATCAGGCCGAGGTACGTTGTTGGGCTTTAGCCCTCTTTACACATACCTCTAAAGAGGGCTAAAGCCCAACTACGTACCTTGAAACTCAAACTCGATCGGCAAGTTGGGCGATCGGGAAATAAAATGTAGCACTAAGTAAAAAAAATAGCTCTACCCTCTATACGTATAAAGTTGGGAGAAAATCCGGGTTTAGTACCCGCTTGATTTTTTAGTCGGACCGAATCGATCGAAATTTTGTGTAGCAACATTTTCAGAACCCTGGCAAATTTATCTGTGGAGTCAAGACGAAAATCGAAGATCGAAAATTGAAAATCGCTAGACTGACGGGGCTTTCTAATGTTTTTTCAGCTAAACTGCACCGGAAGCAGTGAATAATTGTTGGATAACTGGTATGATTTACGTGCTTCTTGAGCCTAAAATACTTGGAAGCAAGCAGTGGGGCTAGACACGAACCTCACTACAAAACGCCGTAAAGGGAAAAATTGCAAGTACCTTGAAGGAAATTCTAGATCTCCTTAACAGGAGTCAGAAGCCCACATCGCAATCGATGATTTGATGTGGGAGTGTCACGGAGAGAGCGCATTACAGGACAGGCTGAAGTAATGGCGAGACGACAATCTGACCAATTCCACACACCACCCAAATACAACCCATCCCCCAAACCGACGGCACAGTTGAGTGCAGAGGCGACAGGCGATGCAAGTTCCTCCCTCACGGCGTCGCCGAGGGAGGGGAAAAGAACTTTTTGGCAGTGGCAACTGATCTGGCTGAGTCTCCTGGTGGGATTTGGAGTAACGGGTGCCGCTGCATTTCTGTGGTTGCTGACGATGCCACCGCCACCGAATTGCCAGCAACTGTCGCCATTGGCGGCGGACGGAGAGCGACTTTACTGCGCTCAGCAAGCTGCTAAATCGGGCAAGCTAGAACAGCTAGAATCGGCAATAGGACTGGTGCAGGCTTGGCCGAAAGAACACCCGCTATACTCGCAGGGCCAACATTTGATCGGGGAATGGTCGAAAGCCATGCTCGCATTTGCCAGGGCAAAAATTGAGCTGGGCGATTTGAAGGGCGCTCTGGCGATTGTGGCAAAAATTCCGAAAACCAGTCCGTCTTACCCAGAGGTACAGGATGCTGTGACTGCTTGGGAAAAAAATTGGCAGGAGGGTCAAAAACTCTACGATACAGCGCTAGCAGCTTTGAAAAGTGAGGATCTGAGGAAGGCATGGGATTACGCTCAAGCTCTGTTTAAGCTGGAAAATATTTTCTGGAGTCAGAAGCGCTACAACGAGCTGATTCAGCAAATTTCTCTGGAAAGAAACGGCTGGCAGCGCTTGCAAGAGGCTAGAAATTTGGCGCAGGAGGGAACTCCGCAAAAGTTCGCTGAGGCGATCGTCCTGGCTCGCAAAATAGACCCGCAGCTTTTTGCCCGCGGTAAAGCAGAAAAGGAAATTGAGGGCTGGAGCCGGACTTTGCTGGCAATGGCGACTAAGCGGTTGAAGGGGAAAGACCTTCCGGGGGCGATCGAGGCTGCTTCTGTGGTGCCCCAAGATTCGCCACTGTTTGCGGAAGCTCAAGATTTGATGCAGTTGGGTAGGGCTCAGGCGGTGATGTGGAACCAGTCGGTATCGACGCCACTGGCACAACATATTTTTACTTTGCTCGAAGGGCAGGGGGCTGCTAGCCAAATTGCTCCTGGCCGACCTCTGTACAAGCAGGCTCAAGTTCAAGTTGAAAGTTTACAGGTGCAGTTTCAAGATTTACTGCGGCTGCAAGTGGCAAGCACGATCGCGAGTTTCGGTCAAATCGGGGCGCTTCAGATGGCGATCGAGCAAGCGCAAACCATCGGGCCTCGTCAGCCGCGGCGGGTTCACGCTCAAACTTTGGTGGCTACTTGGCGCCGCGAAATTCAGCGGATCGAAGACCAAGCTTTTGTGAACCTGGCGAAGCAGTTGGTAGCACCGGGAACGGTTGAAGGACTTAAGGGCGGCATTGCTCAGGTACTTCTGATCTCTCAAAACCGTCCCCGCAGAGTAGAGGCGCAAACTCTCCTGGCTCAGTGGACGAAACGCATAGAAGTTATTCAAGATCAGCCTTTTTTAGATGAGGCGATCGCCCTGGCCAAGCAAGGAAAACTGACCGCGGCTATTGACAAAGCTTCGGAAATTAAGAGCGGTAGGACTCTTTACGCTAAAGCTCAGGATAATGTCTATCAGTGGGTGAGCGAACTGCAAGTTGCTCAAGATCGTCCGATTCTCGATCGAGCTGCGGAATTAGCATCTCAAGGTAGTCTGTCGGCGGCGATTAATATGGCTTCCCAAGTCGGTTACGGTAGGGCGCTGCACTCAGAGGCAGCAGGTGCGATCGGGCGCTGGAGCGCCGAACTCAGAGCCAACACTGCGCCGCCGCCGGAGCCCGCTCGCGAGTACGCGCCGGCTCCGCAACAGGAAGAGTACGCGCCGGCTCCGCAACAGGAAGAGTACGCGCCGGCTCCGCGACAGGAAGAGTACGCGCCGGCTCCGGAGCCTTACTATCCGCCCGCCAGAGAAGAGGCTCCGGCTCCGGCTCCAGAACCTTACTATCCGCCCGCCAGACAAGAGGCTCCGGCTCCGGCTCCGGAACCTTACTATCCGCCCGCGAGGGAGCCGGAACCTTACTATCCGCCCGCGAGGGAGCCGGAACCTTACTATCCGCCCGCCAGACAGGAGGCCCCAGCTCCGGCTCCAGAACCTGCTCGTCCTCCGGCTCCGGCTCCGGAACCGGCGCCTTCGATTCCTCAGCCGGCTGGACCTCCTGATGCTAATTTGATCCCCGAGTAATTGGGTTTTAGGGGAGGCGCGTCTAACATCTCACATCTAAAATATAAAATCGAGTGAGTAATTTACAACTGCTGTCGATCGATCCCGACCCCATTTTCCGACTGGGGCTGAGAGTCGCCTGCGAGCAGTATCCAGACTTGGAAGTTGTCGCAGATGTGGGCACGGGAACCGAGGCGTTGGAGGTTCTGGAAGCTCGATCGACCGCCTCTCTCTGGGCCAAGAAGCCCGTTGATTTGGTAATTTTGGCTGTTGAGAGGTTAAGTTTGCGATCGGGTCTAATACAGACGCTGGCAGTTTGTGGCGAGTTCAAAAATTTGTACCCCAACCTACCGCTGTTGCTCCTAGGTGGGCCGCTCGCACCGGATCAGTTGGGGCAGTTACAAGCTGCGGGCGCGAAGGGCTATTGTCCTAAAGATAGAGATATTTCCGAGACAATAGAAGCTATTCGCGTGGTAGCATCCAGCGGCACTTATTGGCCGACAGATACGCCAGCGAACTCTCAAATAGAGCTAAATTCAGCGACGGTTAAAACAATAGAAAATTCCGCAGCCAATCCAGAAGAAAATGCTGAGAGTCTGACAATTGATACGCCCGTACACAAAAAAATTCTGGCTTATTTTTGTGTGTCTGGATTGCGAGAAATAGATGCAGCTTTGGCAATTGTCAAAGCTGATTTGGAACAGATCAAAGTGGCAGATTCGACAGACTTAGCCACTATTTTAGATGGGATTGTAGTCAGCGGGCGCCGCCGAGAATTGCTGGCTGCTCGTTGGATTGTCAGTCAGTTATTGGAAGTCCGAGGGAAGTCGGAAGAAGTCCGAGGGGAGAAGGAAGAGTCCGAGGGGAGAAGAAAGACGGGAGAAGAAAGAGGGGAGAGTTTGTGGGATAATTCTCAGTTGCAAGTCACGAATTCCCGAGGTTCGGGTCAATCTTTGGTGCTGACAAATAATTGGCAAGGCAGCTTGTTTGACTCGGTGGCTGCTAAATTGCAGGTGGATTTGGTGAATTTGACTGGCGTGCCTTTGGAGATCGATATTTTGCGATCGACCAAAAAGCACGAATTGATGAGTTCCATCCTGCGGAAGTTACGGGAGTTGCTAGAGGAATTGCGCTTGGGGCAAGTGCAGCAAACTCAATTTTCGGAAAAAATGCCTGCTATTTTGCGGGATTTGTGGGAAGCGACAATCATAGATTTTTTTGGCAGATACTATACGCTGCAAACGGGAGAAAATCTGGTTGTTGACAGCAGTCAAACAAGCTTGAAACTACTGCCAGAAAGTCAAGGGGAAATCGCTGCTAATTTATGGGGCGGCAGCGGCGTAGAAGTGGTGCCGGTGCTGCTGGCAGATGAAACAGCAGTTGCCACGGAAATCCTTGATAAAATTCCGATGACAGTTGATTTATTTGCACATTTGCTATTTGAAATTCCCCTCACAGTTGACAATCTTTCTTGTGTTGCTGGCAGCCCGCAAGCGATGCAGCGAGCAGAAGCTTTGTTGGAAAATTTGGTAATTCAAGTTGCTAGCGGAGTCGTGCAGCCTCTGCTCAATAATTTTGCAGATATTGAGGAAATCAAGCAAACTTTTTACGATGGCAAGTTGATTTCAACACGAGAAATTGAGCGGTTTCGGAATGATTTATCGTGGAGATATCGCTGGGATAGCTATTTTGTAGAACCTAAAGCTATTTTTGAAAGCAGGTTTTGGCTGTTTGTGTTGGGCGATTCTGGAATTAAGAGAATTTCTATTTATGCTCCAAGAAATCTGGAGTTAGCACAGTTGTCTGGGTGGCAGTTGGCTTTAACTTTGGTGCTGGAAACTCGGGATGCGATCGCACCTAGGGTTCGCGCTGTTATTTCGCTGTTGGGTACTGCTGTTGTTTACGTTTTGACGCAGGTTATCGGGCGGGGAATTGGTTTGATCGGGCGGGGAATTATCCAAGGTATTGGCAATTCTTTGCAGGATAGCAAGTTTGGCAAAAATGGCTGAGGGAACAGTTGACAGTTGACAGTTGACAGTTGACAGTTGTCCGAGAAGGGTTAAAAACCGCAAAGCCTGCCAGAATTATTTCGTTTGTCCGAGGGGTGCATCTGGGTTTGGCAAATATGTTTGTAGGGGCGAAGCATGACCTCCGTGAATATGAGAGTATAACTAATAACTTATATGCGGTCATGCTTCTTCAGGCTTCAAAAACCAGAGGCACCCGAAGAGTGAACAGGACAATGTACGGGAGTGAACGGATTGAGATAAATCAGTATGATGAGAGATAATTGGTAATTGTTAATTGATGATTGATGGTATTATAGATAATGAATTAATGTTATAAGGTTGACTTTTTATGAGTATTATGATAGCGATTGATGCCGATCGCATAAACAGTTTAGATTTGTCTCCGGTGCGGACTGTTATTGAACAGTGGCTGGCCACAGGAGCGATCGCCCAAAACGAACAACAGGTACAATTTGAAATTGAGTATCCGCGCGAAGAATTAGATCCGCGAGAAATATCGGAACTTCCCGAAGTGCGGCTGTGGTTTATTCGCTTGGATGCTTGTTATCCTTGGTTGCCATTTTTGCTGGATTGGAAAGCCGGAGAATTGGCCCGGTATGCCGCGATGTTAGTGCCGCACCAATTCCACCGCACCCAAGGCATTCAGTACAATCCTGAAGCTTTGGAAATGTTTTTGATGAGCAAAATTTTTGTGTTGACTGATTGGTTGAACCAGCAGGGAATTCCGAGTAAATCGAAGTTGATGGCAATGTCGCAGATGTTTGGTTACGATTTGGATGATGCTTTTTTTGATGTCATCGTGCCTTATTCGGGTTTGTGATTTCCTGGATGAATCGGCGGTTAGTTGAAACTGGTTCCAATCACCTCGTATTTCAATTACCCGGCGGTTGAAACCGCGTCTACACAAACCAAACCCACCTCCGTGGGTTAAAGATTTTATTTGATAATTTTCCATCTCCGAATACCTTCTTCGTCCA
>NZ_JAEQCT010000046.1:0-38593 GCF_020738205.1 Microcoleus sp. PH2017_24_DOB_U_A | reverse complement strand
TGAATTCATAAGTCAGATTGAACACTTGCATCACCTCCTTGTTTGATTTTACCCAATTTCTACAAAATGGCAACAGGATTTCTAGAATAAAGTAGTCCTGGAAGGACGAGGCTCTAACCCCCTAATTTTTGTAGAACAGGAGATCGAGGACATTGCAGTTTGTCCTGTGCCGGAAATACCGGAGCAAGTAGCGGTAGAAAAAAAATCTCCATACTGCTACTAACTGTGCTAATTTCAATGTGAGCTGTAAACAATCATGCGGGAAATCTGCCAGAGCGTGGAAACCATATTTCAACTGCTGTTAGACGAACTCAAAAAGTCCACTCGCGCGTCTGAGCAGAATTGCCAAGATGTAGCAGGGCGACTCGCAGCAGAAGTCAACAGGATATGCACAGAAAGTCAGAGAATTCAAAACTCGGGAGACATAGAGGGTTCAGCCCAGAGTCTAGCTCAGCACCGCTTGCAACAATGCCTCCACTATTACACTTTAGGCTCCGGGCCCGGGCGAGTAGAATTGCACAGTACCCTCAGCGCGATCGTCTATCGCTACATCACCCCTCCACAGGTGCAGTCTAGCTATCAGGCGCGAGTAGAACTGATCAAAGATTTCTTGCAAGGATTTTATCTGGAAGCTTTAAAGGCATTCCGGCGGGAAACCGAACTGCCACCTACCTACAGTCCTCGCACTCGCTTAGAACTAGCAGAGTACATGGCCTTTGTAGAGCGTTTTGGCAAGCGACGCATTCCTTTGCCTCGCAACCGGAGCCAGCAACTAATTATTTTGCGGGCCCAAACTTTTTCCCAGCAGCAACCCAAAGAAACCTCCGTGGATATGGAACAAGCCGCCGATGGAGGGGCTTCAGATTCCGACCAAACTTGGAACGACACGTCGGTGCACTCGGTGCGGGAAGCGATGGCAGGACAGGGTTCCTCGGCAATTCGCCCTCAAGGCGAAGAGTCAGAATCTCTGCGGCAAAATGTGATTGATGAATTAGTGGCGTATTTGAAAGAGCGCAACCAACAAGAATGCGCTGATTATTTCATATTGCGCTTGCAAGACTTGCCGACTAATGAAATAGAGTCGCTTCTAAACATAACTCCCCGTCAAAGAGACTATTTGCAGCAACGCTTTAAGTACCATTTGCTCAGGTTTGCCATGTCGCACCGCTGGGAACTGGTTCACCAGTGGCTGGAAGCAGACTTAGATAAAAATCTGGGTTTGCTGCCTTCCCAGTGGCAGATATTTGGCGACCAAATCGGGCCAGAGGGGCAGCGTTTGTTAAAGTTGAAGCAACAGGGTCTGTCGGAGTCAGCGATCGCGCAAACCCTCGGCAGCACGGTAGCCCAGGTACAGAAACGGTGGTTTAAATTACTCGAACTTGCCTGGGAATTACGAAATCGTTCAGATTCCGGAGAAGGGGCATCTAGTGATGAATAACGAAACGAACAGGGATGCAGAGGCTTTCGAGCGCCATTTCTTAGACTGGGTATTGCAGGCGCCGATCGAGAATGCCTCTAGCGAAGATGAGGAGAACTTCAATCTGCCCCCTTCTTCAGAAGAGTGGGGCAACGAAGACAATTCTGGGGTGGAATACTGGGAATGGGACGAACCAGACCCGCTGGATTATCAAGTGAGGGGGCACAGCAATGCACCCGCACAACCGCTGACTATTGGAGATATACCGACCGTGCAAGACCGTTTTCAGACCTTGTTAAAAGAAAGGCTTAGAGCCGAAATCGAATCCAACCCGCCTCTGTTCCCCTGGGAAACAGAAATTAAAAGTTACGACCACGACTACCCAGACGATGTAGCCCCCCAATGGGTTCCCCCCCTACACATCTGGACTCCCCAACTACAAAATATTAGATGGGGTCGCCTGCCAATTCCGATCGCCCAAGGGGTTTTTGCTCAACTGCTAGAACCTTGTCAGGAATTGGTAATGTTGTCACTGCGGGAAGGAGCAAAGTTAGTCCGCGCTGTAGATAGCTTGTTTCCAGACCAGTCTCAGGAACTTAACGAATTAGCTGGTATGGTACTTCTGGGTGCGACAAGAGGAATTACAGCTTCAGAAGTAGAAGATTTACCGAATTACGAAGTGGCAACTACCGATCAACAAATGCTCATGTCGCTGTTGGCCGCCCGAGAAATCATTGACTCTCTAACTTTGGATTGTCCTGTAAATCAGCCGCCGGTTTCCCGAGAATGGTTGACAGCTTTGGGTTCGCTGACTCTGCAAGCTCAATACCTGTCCAACCGCAATACAGAACCACCAAGGCCGTGTTTAAGAGTTGAATGCGAATTTCCTGGGGGAGGAAGTTTGGAACTCAAGGGAGGAGATGCCGAAGCAACTGCACATCGTCCGAATTCCGGGCATTTAAGTGTGGAGTTGTTCGATCCGCAACCGGATAAGATTTATGCCTTAGAAGTTCGATTCCAAAACTTCGAGACTAGACCTCTGATGTTTGCTATTCGTCCAGTTTTGTCAGGACAAGATAGCAACTAGAAAGTTTAGTTGACAGTTGACAGTTGATAGTTGACAGTTGACAGTTGACAGTTGACAGCTACCTCTACCTGGAATGAAGAAGATTGGAGTAATGAATAGTCTAATTTTACTTTCTCCCTACAAGGGAGAGGCTTTAAGCCAAGTCTTTCTGGTAAAATTAGAGTAAATAATGTATGTTTTTCCTCTAGGGTTTGACCTCACACACAAACAAATTCAATCCCCCGACCTCGCTCGTGAAAAGCAAAAAAAATTAGATTTTAGTTAAAGCCCTCTCAGATTTATCTGTGGATTCAATCTAAAATCTAAAATCTAAAATCTAAAATCGTTGGATGGGTGCACATGACAACTGATAACCTGCGAAAGATACCTGTTTTGGGTAAGCTGTGGGAGCAGATTGAGGCAATGCCTCCGCCGGTGATTGAGGATTCTTTGCTGCTGCGAATCCTGGTTCAGTTGTTGGTAATTGTGGGCATTGTGGCGACAGACGTTGCTGCTGAAGAAGCGCTGAACCTGTGGGCTGTGCCTGTTAGCATTGTGGGGGCAACTTGGAGTTGGTACCGCCGCCGCGATCGCAATGTGGCTGCTAAGTTCTGCATAGCTATTGCCATGCTGGTGGCGCTGTTGGCTTTTTTTACCCGTTTGATAGGGGAATTGAACGATACCCGGTTAGTTTTGGCGCAACTGTTAATTAACATTCAAGTGCTGCACAGCTTCGATTTGCCCCGCCGCAAAGATTTGGGCTATTCGATCGTCATCGGGTTGATTTTGTTGAGTGTAGCGGCGACTATCAGTCAAACGCTGACTTTTGGGCCGTTGCTAGTGGTGTTTTTGGCTTTAGCGCTGCCGACTTTGGTGTTGGATTATCGATCGCGCTTGGGACTTTCCAAGGCAGACGATAGCAAGCAGAAAGTAGAAGGTGCAGCCAAAAATAAGAACTGGTCACTATTTGCTGCTACTCTATCCCCCAAGTATTTTGGTTGGCTGCTAGCGATAACTCTCGGGTTGGGGCTGACTATTTTTGCGTTTTTGCCGCGCCTCCCGGGCTATCAGTTGCGGACTTTTCCTGTCAGTGCTCCCATTCAATATCAGGGGGAGTTTGACTCGCGCAGCATTTTAAATCCGGGGTATGTCAGAGGGGGAAATGAACAAGGAAGTGGCGGAGGAAGGGGGAGAAACCCAGACAAAGGGCCAGGAGAGGTGGACTCTACTTTTTATTACGGTTTCAACCAGCGCATCAATCAGAATTTGCGGGGGGAAATGAAACCCCAAGTGGTGATGCGCGTGCGATCGCAAGCGGCGGGTTTTTGGCGGGTGTTGGGCTTTGACAAGTATACTGGTCAGGGTTGGGAAATTTCTCGCAACGATCGAGCTGAAAAGGTGAATAGACCTAGGTGGTCTTTTCAATTTTATCTGAATCCTTTTCCGAATGCGCCTCGGATTCAAGAGGTGATTCAAAGTTATACTATTATTGCTCAGTTGCCGAATTTGATTCCGGCTTTGGCTAAGCCGAAGGAACTGTATTTTCCGACGATGGATGTGGCGGTGGATGCGGAGGGCGGTTTGCGATCGCCTGTGGAATTGCGGGAAGGTTTGACTTATACGGTGATTTCTAATGTACCTGTTCGCGATCGTTCCGGGTTGGGGCAAACTGGTACTAATTATCCGAAAAATATTCGCAAGTTCTATTTGGACGTGCCGCCGAAAATTGCCGCCAAGGTGCGAGAAAAAACCGAAGAAATTTTGTTGGCGAGAACAAGAGTAGCTAAGTCAGACAGGGCGATCGATTCTCCCTACGAAAAAGCTTTGTATTTAGCTCAATATTTGAAGCAAAACCCGAATTATAAACTTGTAAAAGCTTTGCCTTACTTGAAAGAAACAGAAGATTTAGTCGAGGGTTTTCTGTTTGGCTATCAAAACACGCAAGACGGTAAAAAGGTTACAGGCGGATATCCCGACCATTTTTCGACGGTACTGGCAATTATGCTTAGATCGATCGGGATTCCGGCGCGAGTGGCTGGCGGTTTCGATACGGGAGAATTCAACCCGTTTACTGGTTTGTACGTGGTGAAAAATACTGACGCTTTCTTGATGACAGAGGTATATTTTCCCAAATACGGCTGGTTTGGTTTTAATCCGATTCCCGGTTATCCGTTGATTCCGGCTTCGGTGGAAGACAACCAGACTTTTAGTGCGCTGGAATCGTTTTGGAAGTGGATCGCGGGTTGGCTACCGACGCCCCTCAGAAGCGGCTTGGATTCAGTGTTCGGTTTTGTAATTCGCTGGATAAGTTTGATTGTAGGCTGGTTTTTGGGCCAGTTTGCGAAGGGCTGGGTGGGGTTGTTTATCGGTTTGATTGGGGCGATCGCATTTGGCTTCATTGGCTGGTTAATTTGGCAACTGTGGCGCAAGTGGCGCTACCGTCGCTGGCTGGGGAAATTGCCGGCTGTGGAGGGGGTTTACCAGGAAATGTTGAAGGATTTGGCGAGCCGGGGATTTGCCAAGCAGAAAGCTCAAACGCCTTTGGAGTATGCTGAGGCGATGCGGCGCGATCGTACAGTTGATGAAGCAGAGGTGATTGAGGAGGTTTCGCAGGCTTACGTGCGCTGGAAGTATGGCGGTGAAGCGGGAAATTTGACTCAGTTGCGGGAGTTGGTGAGGAATTTGAGGCGATCGCACTTAAAGAAACTGAAAAACCGCTGGTTTTCAAAGTTCACAACGCCCAACCTCAAGTAAAGGTTCGTAGTGAGGAATGCAAGTCCGCATCAATCAGAAGACTCAAAGGTTCGTAATGAGGAATGCAAGTCCGCATCAATCAGAAGACTCAAAGGTTCGTAGTGACGAATGCAAGTCCGCATCAATCAGAAGACTCAAAGGTTCGTAATGAGGAATGCAAGTCCGCATCAATCAGAAGACTCAAAGGTTCGTAGTGAGGAATGCAAGTCCGCATCAATCAGAGGACTCGCATTCCCAACGATCAAACCAATTGTATTAGGGTTTATAGCCCCCATTCCGCACCCAGGGAAAACCCATGAAAAATAGATATTGCGATTGCTTCGTCCCTCGCAATGACAATTGATAACTCAATACGGTTGGGTTAATGCTCTTCTCTCAGAAATGAAGAAGTTTTATCTTTCTGTGGTTGGGACTATATTCTGATGGCTATATTAAGTGCAAGTTCAGAGATAATTAATCTTACCATAATTCTAGATCGCTTATGACTTTTTCTAAATCAATCTTTTTCGTCATGTCCTTCGGCAAATAATCAAAAACTTTCTCTAAAACTTCCACAGACACATTCTCGATCAACCAATCATCACTAGAATCATTCTCCAGATTCAAAAAATACTTTAAACGTTCTTCTATCGACTCCTTATCTCCTTTATCCACTTGTCCAACTCGCTCAAACCAATTCCCTTGGGAGTCCTTAAAACAATTAGCATCAATAGTACATATCTGATGCACTAAAGCCAATGAATTGCGATCGAGACCATTTTTGCTAGTCGAGTTAATCGGATACGCTGTTGGCAAACCTTTACAGGTTTCTTGGAAAGTTAAGGGAATCACGGTAAAAGTTTGTAAGCATTCAGACTTATCTTGAAATTGGTCGATTTCCCAAAAGAGATAATGATGCTCTCCCCGCAAAACCCTACTATAATTAACTATTAGTTTACAATCAACTGTCTTGCATTCCATCTCGTCTGGTTGACTTAAATCATAAATGTGATTATGATTGTGTTGGCAACGAAGAGATACTTTCTGGGGATTCACTAAATAAATCCAACCTTGACGAGGTGTTTTTCCAGCCACATTATCACCCTAATTCATTGATTAATTTTTGTCTTTCTGTCTCTAGATTCAGCCTCACCACTTGATCTTGTTGATGGCTATCTTTAACCTCAATCATTGGCGCAGTGCTGTACACATACTTTAGCAACTTCTGGATTTTATCCTGTCCTGAACCTGCCCATTCTTTCCGAATGTTTTCTAGCATTAGTTTTAGTCCTACAGGTAATTCTAAATCATCGATATTACCTGCTTCGGCACCAAGTCGGATAAATATAGTTTCTCCCACAAATTCTTGAACAATTGTTTTGCCATTCATTTGATTTAAGGCGACTATTATGTCTTCGTTCCAAGGGCTATAGTGATAATAACGCCAATTGAGCTGCGTAAGTTGTTTGTTTGTCCATTTGACAGCATAAAGGTCGGCTAAATATAAGAATTTGATTAATTGGTTTTTTGTAATATGACCTTTGGTGGTGTAAACAAAATACTTGATGAGGGTTTCTAGCATGGCTTTGATTCTTTGTATAGCCTTTCAAGCGAAAGATGAGGTACTATCCAGAATAGGGCATAGGGCATAGGGCATAGGGCATAGGGCATAGGGCATAGGCGAAACCGGGCACGCAGGCATACCTCACCACGCTTGAGAACCGCTATAGGTGCGTCGCTATTATAAAAATTAATTAATTCCATCGATAATCTGAGGGCGATGTAGCTTACGACTGTTGGGAAAGACTAAAAGATAGGGTTGTTTATTCAACTGTTTAATAACCAAGGTGCGTCGCTATGAGATTGTCGATTTTGATCGAGGGATTATCCATGGCGACGCACCCTACGAGTGTTACTTTTCAGAAGCTACGCACTGCGATTAAAGAAACCGGGTTTTTAGCAGAATTTACGCCTACAGCGAAGTAAACGCGTGAAAAACCCGGTTTCTGGACACCCGCGCGCAAGTCCTGAATCGTACTTTAAACGTTACATTTTACTGATGATTCTTTGCACGATTTCTACACCTGTTACCGCCTGCCAGCCAAATAGCCCCAACAGCCCCACATTTAGAACGATGTGAGTGTATCTCGCCCAATTTTGACCTTTTTGCATGAACGGAGTCAGAGACGCTGAAATGGCAATTATAGCGGTCATTCCCAAGCCTGCTACTAGGTGCGGGGCGACAAATAGTTTGCCGTTGTTGATGTAGGTGACGGCCATTCCGCCGATCGCACCTGTTACCATCAAGCCTAGCAGCAAAGAGCCCATCTGATGGTGCTTGATATTGAATTTGCCCTTAATTAACTCTTTCTTGACATCACCTTCCGCACTTCTGGTACGGCGGATTTGAATTCCCAGATACAAAGCATAAAATGAGATTGCTAGCAATACCCACATTAAAACTGGGTGGAAGAATTGACTCCAAACTTTCACAGACTGCGGAATTTCCAGATTCATAGTGTTCTCAGGATTAGTAAACATACTTCATAAAACTTAGCATACCAGTAAGTCCGTCTCGTGCGACGGTACAAATATACGGTATGAGAGACTATTATGCCTGCCACTAAACAAGACGCTGTATTGATCCAAGCTGCCAAGACTGGCAACATTATTCACGTCCAAGCCTTACTCGCTAAGGGCGTTGACGCTAACGCCAAAGACTCTGAGGGGACGACGGCTTTGATGTTTGTCGCCCAAAAGGGCTATACGGAAATCGTGCGTATTTTACTAAACAATGACGCTAATGTCAACCTCGCAAGCAGACGTTTTGGCCTCACGGCTTTGATGTTGGCTGCGGCTAACAAACAGGCTGATGTTATGCGGCTGTTGTTGGCTGCGGGTGCTGATGTTGATGCTAAAAATGATGATGGAAGTACGGCTTTGATGGCGGCTTCTCTCAAAGGTGATATCAATGTTGTCCGGCTGTTACTTGATGCTAAGGCTGATGTGAATGTCCGAGATAAAGATGGAGATTCGGCTCTGAAAATAGCTGCTTTGTCGGGACACGAAGCTGTTGTTCAAGCTTTGGCTGATGCGGGTGCTGTTGCTGATAATTCTATGCTATTTTCAGCTATTAGTCAAGGTAGCGCTAAAATTGTCCGAATTTTGCTCGATCGCGCTGCGGATGTTAATCTTAAAAATCAGAGGAGCAAAACTCCTTTGATGCTGGCTGCTACGGCGGATAATTTGGCGGTAGTCGAGACGCTGCTAGCCGCTGGTGCTGATTTGGAAATTCCCGACAAAGAGGGCGAAACTGCTTTAACTTTGGCTGCGGATTGCGGTAATGTTGATGCGGTGCGAGTTTTGCTGGCTGCGGGTGCTAATGCGAATGTCAAAAGTGGAGATGGCGGGACGGCTTTGATGGCGGCGGCTGCTGGGGGAAATTTGCCGATCGCACATATCTTACTAGATGCTGGCGCGGATCTCAACGCGAAGGACAGAGATGACGAAACTGCGTTGAATTTTGCCGTGGTTGAAGGCTGTCAAGATGTGGTGGAATTGCTGTTAAACCGAGGTGCTTATGTCGGTTCGAGAAATCGGTTGGGCGATACGCCTTTGCTGGTGGCGGCTGTTCACGGTCACAGTGCGATCGTATCCGCTTTGCTGCAAAAAGTAAACTCAAATCGCCCAGATTTCCTGAATGCTAAAAACTTTGGCGAGACAGCTTTGACTCTAGCTGCGTTTCACGGACATACTGAAACGGTGAAAGCCTTGCTTGACGGCGGTGCAGATCCGAATATCCCGGCGGATTTGGGGAAAACTGCTTTAATGAAGGCGTGCGATCGCGGTTATATGGCGATCGTCAAAATATTAGTCGAAAAAGGTGCAGATGTCAACTTGCTCGATGAATCCGGCGCAACTGCTGTGATGTGGGCCGCCCATCGCGGTTATGCTGATGCTGTAGAGATTTTAATCGCCGCTGGTGCAGAGTTAAATCACAAAAATCCGGGAAATTATACAGCTTTAATGTTAGCTGAATTTAAAGGTTATTCCACTGTCGTGAAATTGCTCAAAAATGCCGGAGCTCAGGAGTAAAAATCGCATCGTGGGAGATGCAGACGGCGGTTGAAACCGCGTCTATACAAACCAACCAGACGGCGGTTGAAACCGCGTCTATACAAACCAAGTCCGCCTCCGCGGACTGAAGAAAATGCTGTGTCAAGAAAAAACGTAATGTTAACCATCCATTCTTCAACCCGCGGAGGCGGGTTTTGTTTTTGTAGACGCGGTTTCAACCGCCGTTTTATCTTAACCCGCAAATCTTGTCTCAATCGGCTTTACGCACCCAGCCATTAATAGTAAACCTACTATCAGCAAAAGCTTTAGAGGGACAGCTAACTCGCAAAACTTCGTGCATATAGCGACTCAGAAAAAATACAATACTATTATTCCGAGGTTCAACCGTTCTGAATGTCTCATCTGCAACATAAAAATTGTTCTCGACTTTGCTATCGTAAATCAGCAATTCCCCGCCTGAAAAAGCCTTAGGTTCTCGGTTGAAATAATAAACGTAAGTAAAAAATCTGCTTGCGGTATCTGGCGAACCGCTGTCGTTGTGAAGTTTATAAAAGTTGTTGTCATTGTGCATAGTTAACTGAGCTTCTATGTCACCAAGCGCAAATGCTGGGATATTTAATTTACGCAGCACATCGGGGAGAATTGCTTTAATGCGATTCACCATCAGTGTAGAAAATTCCGGGAAGGAGTGGAGCACCATTGAGCGACGGTAATCTTCGGCATTTGTTGAGGTACTGGTAGTTACAAATTCTGACTCTTTGGCTAAAACATATTTGATTAGTTTGTTCTTTTCTGCGGTTGTCAAAAAGTTATCTATTTGGGCGTAGCGAGATATTAAATCGTCATTTACGGGTGCAGGGGCGGGAATTTCTGCGGGAATTTCTGGGGGAATTTCTGGGATAATTTCTAGGGGGATTGCTGGCTGCTGCGGTTGCGGTTGCTGCAAGAAAATTGGGGGTTCGGTGACTAATCCGACGAGATGTTCGGCGGGAAACGAAAGGCTGGAACGCCCGTCGTCTATGGGGATTTGGAATAAGGTGGAAAAACCTACTGTCTGTTGCTGGCGATCGACTAATGCTTTGACAAGGTTGTGCAATAATGGTGTGTCGGATTTGAGCGTAATAGTGAACTGATGTCCGCCGGTAAGCAGGATTTTAACTTTTACGTCTTGGGGTTTAATTTGCTGTTCACTGTAAGTCATAATTTTTTTAAGGACGCAACTGGGAACTCGTTAGGACATAATAGTGTTGATTGGTGTCACAGTCTTCTCGATCCCCCCTAGCCCCCCTTAAGAAGGGGGGGACAAGAGTATCAAAGTCTCCCGTCTTAGTAAGGATAAGAGTATTCTCAAAGTCCCCCTTCTTAAGGGGGATTTAGGGGGATCTAGACTCGGATACCAACGAGAGATACAAAGAATTTTAGACTTAAGTTGACACCGGCGAACACTATTGTATCCCTATCATAGGCTACACAATTAAGAATTGCTAGGCATTATTCCTAATGCAAGAAGTGGCGGATATCAGTGAAAACCATGGTGATTCCGAGTTGGTTGGCTGCTGCGATCGAATCTTTATCGCGCATACTTCCTCCCGGTTGGACGATCGCAATTATCCCCGCTTCAGCCGCCGTTTTGACGGAATCGTCGAAGGGGAAGAAGCCATCGCTAGCCAAAATCGCTCCTTTACTCTTCTCTCCCGCTTGTTCCAACGCTAGTTTAACCGATCCCACACGGTTCATTTGTCCGGCGCCGACACCGATTGTAGTGCGATCGCGCGTCACAACGATCGCATTTGATTTAACGTGTTTCGCTACTTTCCAAGCAAACAGCAATTCTTCCCACTCTCCCGCCGTCGGTTGCTTCTCGGTAACGGCGCGCCATTTGCTAGTTTCTTCTACTACATTATCCGATTCTTGCACCAGCAAACCGCCTGCAATTACTTTCACAGTTTGCGCTGGCCCTCGATTCAAATCCGGCAAAATCAATACTCGAACTTTCGCCTTTTTCTTGATAATTTCTTCCGCTTCCGGTTCGCAGCCTGGGGCGACAATACACTCTAAAAATGTCTTAGTTAGCGCCGTTGCAGTAGCAGCATCAATCGGGCGATTCAGGGCAACAATTCCGCCAAAAGCTGAGACTGAATCCGTGTCAAAAGCTTTTTGATACGCTTCCGAAATAGTCGAGCCCAAGGCTGTACCGCAAGGATTTGTATGCTTCAAAATCGCGGCGGCGGGAGTCTCGGGAAATTCTACAATTAGCCGCCTTGCTGCTTCTAAATCTACTAAATTATTGTAGCTCAATTCTTTGCCTTGCAGGATGGTGCTAGTTGTCCAGCCTGTCGGTGCATTTCCGCTTTGATACCAGGTGGCGGCTTGGTGGGGGTTTTCGCCGTAGCGGAGTGTTTGCAGCTCTGTTCCCGATACGCTAAACTCCTGTGGTAGCTTCGATTCTGGCTCGGATTGGCTGCTGAGATAATTTGCGATCGCGCGATCGTAATTTGCTGTATGCTGAAATGTTTCTAACGCACATTTTTGCCGAAACTCTAAGGATGCTTCCGCGCCGTTTTGCCGAAGTTCTCCTAAATAAGTATTGTACTGTTCTGGATTGCACAAAACTGTCAAATGAGCGTGATTTTTAGCTGAAGCCCTCAGCATCGCCGGCCCGCCGATATCTATATTCTCAATTGCGTCTGCTAGAGTAACTCCAGGTTTGGCAATAGTCTGTTCAAATGGATACAAATTGACTACAACTAGATCGATCGCCCGAATTTGATTTTCCGTTAAATCCGCGAGGTCTTGTGCTACATCGCGGCGTGCTAAAATACCTCCGTGGATGCGCGGGTGAAGTGTTTTGACTCGCCCGCCCAAAATTTCGGGAGAACCAGTATATTCCGCAACTTTCGTGACAGGGATTCCTGCTTCTTTGAGGGCGCTTGCTGTCCCGCCGCTGCTAATTATGTCAAATTCAAATTCTTCTACTAGACTGCGCGCTAAGTCGATTAGCCCGGTTTTATTGGAGACGCTCAGAAGTGCTAGACGTGCCATTGGTTTGAAATTGCGATCGCAAAAATAGACAGGTTACATTGTATATCAAATCTGTCCGCAGGTAGATATTTTGCTAATTGGTAATTGTGATTATTTCCTGAGAGTTCAAGCATGAGTCTGCTTGTTGGCCAGCGAACTTACTTCAAAATCATATAATAATTTATACTTGGCAATTGCTTCTAAATATTTAGAATAGGGGGAGTCGATAGTGTTATTTTGTCCACTAGGAGGCTGATTGAAGCCATTTCTCGCCTTAATGGTTAGTTTGCCAACTACGTAAATCCCGATGTTGTTGAAATTACTTACTCAAGTGGAATAGATCATTCCATGGAGATAAATATTAAATTTCAAAAATATTTTAGGATGAATCATAAAGGTAATGTGTTAGCATCGAAGGGAAATTGTTTTCTGCCTAGATTAAAATAAAAATTTCGCGATCGCAACACCTTAATAAAAAAATGGTAGGTTTAAATATGTTTTTTCATGAAGCTGATTCAGAAAATAAGGTCAGTAATATTAGAAGTACCCACAAAACACTTTCTAAAAATATGAACAATAGAATGGACTGTCAAGAGTTACCCCAAAAAATAGCCGATGATTGCATAGAAGCCAATTTTGGACAATCTGACAGTATTAGTATTTGCGAAATGCAAAAAATGCAAGAAGCAATTGAACAGTTAGAACACGATTTAAAAGCTAGCGAATCTCGGTTTCGGAATGCGATCGCCAAAAATGCCGACGGCATCGCAATCGTCAATAAGCAAGGGATTGTCTGCTTTGCCAACCCGTCAGCAGAAGCGCTCTTTAACTGCAAAGCAGAGCAACTTTTAGGCCAAGCATTTTTTGGCAATTTGGTAGTAGAAGGTTCAGCTTGCGACATTGAGATGGACTCGGATATTATTCCCCAAGTTGGAGAAACAGAAGCAGCAGGAATGCGCGTCGTGCAAACAGAAGTTGAAGCTATTCGCCAGCACAAAGCAAATGCTGTAGTAGAAATGCGGGTGGTGGAAACAGAATGGGAGGGAGAAATGGCTTATTTAGCAACGTTGCGGGACGTTACCGATCGCAAGCGCGCAGAAGAAATGCTTTGGTTGTACGATCGGGCTATGGCTGCTACCAGCACCGGAGTTACCATTGCTGACGCCACCGATCCAGAACATCCAATTATTTATTGCAATCCCGCCTTTGAAAGCATGACAGGCTATCGACGGGAAGAAATTATCGGGAAAAACTCGCGATTTTTGCAAGGAAGCGATACCGATTCCGAGGCACTAGAAATAATCCGCCAAGCCTTGACAACCGAAAGCGAATGTCAGGTAATATTAAAGAATTACCGCAAAGACGGAACAATTTTCTGGAATTCTTTCTCAATCTCTCCAGTGCGCGACAAAAAAGGCAAATTAACTCATTTCATCGGCGTACAGAGAGACATCACAGATCGCAAACAAGCCGAAGAATCCTTGCGAAATTCCGAAGCACAAAGCAGAGAACAATCAGCACAACTAGCAGCAGCACTTGACGAACTAAAAAATACTCATTCCCAATTAGTTCAAAGCGAAAAAATGTCCAGTTTGGGATTGCTAATTGCCGGAGTCGCTCACGAAATCAACAACCCCGTCAGCTTCATTCACGGAAATCTCGCTTACCTCAAAGATTATATCCAAGACTTATTTCACCTCCTAGAACTTTACCAACAAAATTATCCCAATCCAGTCGCTGAGATTCAGCAAGAAACAGCAGAAAACGATCTCGACTTTTTAGCTGAAGATTTACCCAAAATCATGTCTTCAATGAGCGTAGGCGTCGATCGCATTTGCCAGATTGTGCAGTCGCTGCGGAACTTTTCGCGGCACGACGATTCACAAATGAAACCAGTTAACCTCCACGAAGGTATTGACAGCACGCTGTTAATTCTCAATCACCGCTTGAAAGGAAACGGCGAAATGCCGCCAATTCAAATTGTCAAAGAATACGGAAATTTGCCGCTTGTAGAGTGTTTTGCCGGGCCGATAAATCAAGTTTTTATGAATATTCTCAGCAATGCAATTGATGCTTTAGACGATCCGAACATTAGGGAAGATTTTCAAGAAATGCCGGAAAATTTCCGCCAGATTAGAATTTGTACCGAAGTTATCGGCAATGTTGTAGAAATCAAAATTTCTGACACCGGGCTGGGAATAACTGAGGAAGTCAAGCAGCGCATATTCGATACATTTTTTACTACCAAACCCGTTGGGAAAGGCACGGGAATGGGTTTGTCAATTAGCTATCAAATTATTGTAGAAAGACATCAAGGAGAATTATATTGTACTTCGGAATTGGGCAAAGGCACGGAATTTATTATCAAAATGCCGATCGCACATTAGTGTGGTTAGCCATAATAAAAATTGTTTGTAGATGCAGCAGACGGCGGTTGAAACCGCGCCTACACAGGCAAAACCCGCCTCCGCGGGTTGAAGAGAAGAGTAGTCGATGAAAATTATTTTACCCTTTTCCGTCGGCGTCCGGCGGACTACCCTTCGGGAAGGCTAACAGGTTTTTATAGGCGCGGTTTCAACCGCCGTCTGCATCTGGGTAATTGCTCTCTTCAACCCGCGGAGGCGGGTTTTGTTTGTGTAGGCGCGGTTTTAACCGCCGTCTGCATCTGGGTAATTGCTCTCTTCAACCCGCCTCCGCGGACATCGCTTGTGTCGCCGCGGTTTCAACCGCCGTCTGCATCTGGGGATTTAAAAAACCTCCGCACCCTCCAACTTCTTCATAGTTTCAACCTTAGCCCTCGCCGCTTCCCCGCAAGTCTTCGGAGTCGGAAACATCTTTCCAGGATTCGCCAAACCTTTCGGATTAAAGACGTGACGCACCCACTGCATCGTCTCCAAATCTACCTCCGAAAACATATCCGGCATAAAACACTTCTTATCAGCACCAATCCCGTGTTCCCCCGAAAGACTGCCGCCAACTTTCACGCACAGCCTGAGAATTTCCCCGCCCAATTCTTCCACCTTTTCCAGCGCACCTTTTACCGAATTATCGTACAGAATCAGCGGGTGCAAATTCCCATCTCCCGCATGAAATACATTCGCAATTCGGTAGCCGTATTTCTCGCTCAAACCCTCAATTTCTTTCAAAACATAAGCCATTTGCGTGCGCGGAATTACCCCATCTTGCACGTAATAATCAGGGCTGAGATGACCCGCCGCCGCAAAAGCAGCTTTCCGCCCTTTCCAAATTTTCATCCGCGTTTCCGGATCGTGAGCCGTGGTGATATTTCGCGCTCCATTCTGCTTGCAAATATCAGAAATTCGCTGTTTATTTGTAGCAACTTCCACTTCTAAACCGTCGATTTCTACGAGCAGAATTGCTGCCGCATCGCGCGGATAACAACCAGTTGCTACGACATCTTCCACAGCATTAATGCTGATATTGTCCATGATTTCCATGCCGCCGGGAATAATCCCAGCACTGATAATATCGGAAACCGATTCGCCCGCTGCTTCTATGCTAGGAAAATCTGCCAACAGAACGCAAATAGATTCCGGCGCTTTCAGGATTCGCAAAGTAACTTCTGTGGCGATGCCTAAAGTGCCTTCGGAACCGACAAATACACCAGTTAAATCGTAACCTGGCATTTCGGGAATTTCGCCGCCGACATCGACAATTGAACCGTCGGGAATTACCAATTTCAATCCTAAAACGTGATTGGTTGTCACGCCATATTTGAGGCAGTGTACGCCACCAGAATTTTCGGCAACGTTGCCGCCAATCGAACAAATAATTTGACTGGAAGGATCGGGCGCGTAGTAAAAACCTGCGCCGCTAACTGCTTGCGTTACCCAGTTATTAATTACTCCCGGTTGTACGACTACTTGCTGATTTTCTAAGTCAACTTTCAGGATTTTTCGCATCAGGGCTGTGACAATCAGCACGCAGTTTTCTACAGGTAAAGCGCCGCCGGAAAGCCCGGTACCCGCACCTCTAGCCACCCAGGGAATGGAATTGCGATCGCAGATTTTGACCACATTTGCCACTTCCTCGGTAGTTCGCGGCAATACCACCAGGGCGGGGCGCTGGCGGTAGCTAGCAAGTCCATCGCACTCGTAGACAATCAATTCTTCACGGCGCTGCACTACGCCGTTTTTGCCGACTACAGCCTCAAATTCTTTAATAACGGGTTTCCAGTTGCGATCGGTTGCTACGGCTATCATTAGTAACTTATTTTTAAGGGTTGCAATACTGACACTGACCGGGATCGGCAGTCTCTCGACCGTCGGGAAACAGTTCTTCTTTAGTATAACCGCAGTTTTTGCATTGATAAATAGTCGATCGCACTAGCTGAGTCGGAAAATAGCAAAGTCCGCAGGGCAACCCCATTTTCCTCTGGGAAATCTCAAATCCCGGCCAACCGCACTCCGGGCACAATTGCTTAAATTTTTTAACTAAATCGAGAGTTGCATTTTCGATGTTTTTCATCCGAGTGGGATTGTACATCGCCCGCATATCTGTTTCGACGTGAACTTTGCCAGTTGAGGATTTTGTTAAGCCTGCTGTCACCGCATCAAAAAGTTGTTTTTCTGTCACAATGCCCTTAACAATTTCACCCTTACCGAGTGCAGCATCGCCAACTACAACAACCAGTCCGTGTTCGGGAAATCCAACTTTTTGGGCAAAATCCTCGGCTTCTTCTATACTTGCAACTAACTGGTGACTGTAATTAGTTTCCAATGACAAAGATTCGCCGACAAGTTCGATATTGTTAGCTCTATCTAATAAAATTACAATTTCTCTGTTGGCTGGCAGATACGGCATCATTGGGTGAGGGCCAAAAGTACCTTCGCTCGCAAATGCTAGAGTTTCGCCCGCAACTTCTAAAGCTTTTTCTGCTTTCTGGCGAGCCGCTTCTATTTGAGTACCTAAACGCTTAACTTCTCTAGTGAACGTGCCGAATGCGTCAGTATCAAAATTCGCAGGTACGCTAATTATAACGCCTAATTCTCGTTCCAAAATGGGAGCCATCACCCGTTCTTTTTGGTGCATAGTAGCAAGAACTGCGGTGCGATATCTCAATAATTGAAGTAGATTCATAGACTCAGAGGACAGAGACATATTGCAGCATTATTTCATAACAGAGGACTCACATACACCCTGCGACCTAAATTATCAATTCAGCACTCAATTATCAATCTTATACCATCTCAACTGTTGCTACAACATAATTTTTGAGTTGGTTTGCTCAATTTGCGATGGCATAGGTGCGTCGCAATGAGACGATCGATTTTATACTAGGGATTTTTAATTGCGAGGCACCCTACCGCTAAAATTATTCAATCTTCAATCTTCAATCTCAAATCTCAAATCTCAAATCGTGTTAATTGCCGCCAGTAACTCCCCCAGCCTGACCTCTGAGTACAAAAATTACTCCCGTCATAATTAGCCCCACGCCTACCAACCGCAGCGGTGGCAAAGGCTCGCCAAATACAATTTTGCCACCCAAAACAGTAAACAAGTAACTAATTGACAGTAAAGGCGAGACTATGCTAATGTTGGCGCGAGACAAAACTACGATAAAGCCGATCGAAGAAACTGCATACAAACACAGACCTCCAACTATCAAAGGCTGAGTTGCCATTGCGATAACTTTTTCAACTAAATTAGCAGCGCCAATCGGTCCTAATATTTTCGCTCCCGCTTTCAGACTAAATTGACCTACAACACTGCACAAAATAGCAGCGAGCAAAACTAGAAAAACGCTTCTACTCATAAGTTTAAGTAACCTATATTACAGCAAAAATTGCCATTCCAAAAAACTGGAAAAACTTAAATTAAGTTTTGTTGAGTTTTCTTCACCACTAATAATTTAAGCATAGATACTGGAACAGTAAGTATTGTCGATCGCCAGTAACGCCTGGAACAAACATATGGCAGAACAGACCAACACCAGCGAGGAATACAGTCTCGAACTCTCGATACTCATGCCCTGCCTCAACGAGGCAGAAACTTTAGAAATCTGTATCGAGAAGGCACAGAAGTCCCTGCGCGAACTTAATATTGCCGGCGAGGTCATCATAGCAGACAACGGCAGCACTGACGGTTCTCAAGATATCGCCACCCGATTGGGGGCCCGAGTCGTACCCGTAGCAGCCAAAGGCTACGGCAGCGCCCTAATGGGAGGCATCGTAGCCGCGCGCGGAGTTTATATTATCATGGGCGACGCTGACGACAGCTACGACTTTTCGCACCTCGGCGCCTTTGTCGAAAAATTGCGGGGAGGCTGCGATTTAGTCATGGGAAACCGCTTTCAAGGGGGCATCAAACCAGGGGCCATGCCGCCGCTGCACAAATATTTAGGAAATCCGGTGCTGACATGGGTTGGGCGGTTATTCTTTTCAAGTCCCGCCGGCGACTTTCACTGCGGGCTCAGAGGTTTCAGGAGAGACTCAATTTTGAAACTCGACTTGCAAACAACCGGTATGGAATTTGCCAGCGAAATGGTCGTCAAAGCCTCGCTGTACAAGTTGGCAATCACTGAAGTCCCAACCGTACTCTCTCCCGACGGCCGCAGCCGCCCGCCACACCTGCGAACTTGGCGAGATGGCTGGCGGCACCTCCGATTTTTGCTGCTGTACAGTCCCCGGTGGCTGTTTCTGTATCCCGGTACGGGGCTGATGATGTTGGGTTTAATAGTTGGCATTTGGCTGTTGCCCGGTACTCAAAAAATCGGGAGCATCAGCTTTGATGTACATACGCTATTGTATGCTGCGATCGCAATTATCGTCGGTTTTCAAGCCGTAACATTCGCTTTCTTCACCAAAATTTTCGCCATCAGCGAGAAACTGTTGCCGCAAGACCCCAAACTCAACAAAATATTTCGCTATGTCACCCTAGAGACAGGATTGATCGTGGGAATCACGCTAATATTAATCGGAATAATTGGCTCGTTCTTGTCATTAACTATCTGGAGCAAAACAGATTTCGGTTCTCTAGACTCCTCTAAAACTCTCCGTTTAGTTATTCCCTCCCTCACGTGCCTGACAGTAGGTTTGCAGATGGTTCTGTCTAGCTTTTTTCTCAGCGTTCTGAGCTTAAAACGTAGGTAAAATAATTCAACCTCAAATCTTATTACAATTGTCAGCAAAGATAATTTGAACCAGCCCAAAAACAGATACAGGCTGTCGGCGCATGGAGTGGATATCCCCAGACTTTAGACCAAATTTCAAGCTACCCAATTCATCTGTGGAGTAAATCTAAAATCTAAAATTTAAAATTCAGAATCGACAGACTTGTCCAAATGCTGCGTTAAAGCGGTCAGGAACAATCAGACTTCACCCATCTAATCTGTACATCGAAAACCTCAAATCCTATGACAGTAACTGAAAACAATTCCAGCGAGTATATCGGCCCCAAGCTAGGTGGTTTCGCCACTAAACTATCTTGGTACGCCCGCCAAAAAATGTTTGATTTGCTCCTGGGATTAGCCAATCCCAGCGACGACACAACCGTCCTGGATGTAGGAGTAACTTCCGACCGTCGCGAAGATTGCAATTTCTTTGAAAAACTCTATCCATACCCCCATAAAATAACCGCAGTCGGCATGGAAGATGCTGCCTTTTTAGAAGAAGAATATCCCGGTTTAACATACGTCCGTTCCGACGGGTTGACCTTACCATTTCCCGACAAAAGTTTTGATTTAGTCGTGAGTTTTGCCGTAATCGAACACGTCGGCAATAGGACTCAGCAAAAAGCTTTTGTTCGGGAACTTTGCCGAGTCGGCAAAACTTGTTGCATCACCACTCCCAACCGCTGGTATCCCGTAGAATTCCACACTGCTGTTCCCCTAATTCATTGGTTTCCCCCTTCTTGGTTTCGAGCTTTGTTGAGATTGCTCGGCAAAAACTTCTTTGCCAAAGAGGAGAATCTCAACCTATTATCCGAGAAAGATGTGTTAAAGATGCTGCCAGCAGATGCTCAAGTTTCTACCAGACATTTTCGGCTTCTCGGTTTGATATCCAATCTGCTCTTTTATGTTAAAAATCCCCTTTGATTAGATAAGGATCGCGAATTAAATAACTTACAATTTTAATTGTTATTGTGGGATGGGCGTCCCGCCCATCCCACAAACTTGTGTAAATTATTTAATTTGCGATCCTTATTTAATTCTCATTCCTAAGACTCGGCGGTTGAAACCGCTACTACACAAACGAAGTCCGCCTCCGCGGACTAAAGAGTAAAGTTATTGTAGGGTGTGCAATGCGTACCTTACTGCTATGAGTAGCGTATCATGTAAGACTTTTTTCAGCTTGCTTTGATTCTAGCAACTGTTCAGAACTACAAACCCATAGAGATGGCTTTAGTTCCCAAATCTAACACAAAATTTTCTCCGTCTTCATAAAGTTTTTTGCGACTTTTTGCAAGTTGCCGCACGTTATCGCGAAAATCGTGAGAGAGTTTTGCTTGCAGTCGAAACCAAGATGACAATCCAGGCCCCGAAGTATCTACATCTGCGGGATGATTGAGACTCCAAGACGAATAAGCTATGTATCGAATAGATTTTGAAACTAAATAGTTTGCTAAGGCTTCAGGGCCTTTGAATACAGGCATACCGGGTGGCAAACTTGCTCCCCCCGGCCAGTCTGCTAGGAAAATTTGATTGCGTTTGAAGTCGAGGATAAAAGGTGCATCTAGTCTGGTCAAAACTGTTTCTCCCTGTGGCACAGACTCCTGTATTGCTACGTACTGCGACTTTTGCTTTGCTGTAACTAATGATGGATTTGTCAGCCCAAATTCTATATTTTTTACATAAGCTGAGTAAGTCTGTTTAGTGATAGCCCAGTTATAGCTAATTGCCAACCCCGCACAAAATACAGCAGCAATAAAAAAGTTGGCTGCTCCGTTTTTGTTTAATGTTCCTGTGTCGGTCATTGCTACCGCGATCAATATTAAAATTGCTGGGAAAAGGTGAGAAAACGAATAGCGAAAAGGGTCGGCATTTTCGGTAATTACACCTACAGCAATTGTCGCCAATCCCGCTGCAATTGTCATTGATAAAACTGCTTGGCGGTTCGAGAACGAAGGTTCTTCGGGTAAATTGCCAAACTTCCATGGTCGGATGCTCAAGCTCAAACAGCCGAGAAATATCAGTATAAAAACATAAATACCTTGGAATGCTCTCATGGCGCTTTTCGCAGTTCCTAATAACGTCGAACCTGATTTGAAGGTAATGCCGTAGGCGGAGGCGTGATAGCCTTTTCCCAAAAGAGGATACAATAGAGTGCCTGAGGATTGATACATTGAAATCATCCAAGGCAGTAGAAATACTCCCACTAATACTGTTGTCAATACCAATTCAAATAAAACTTTTTGTTTGGATTCGGAGCTAATTAAATAGCAAATATAGCTGGTGGCAAATAGAAAGACACAGGCGGGTATTAGCGATGATTTTAAAGCACAAATAGCCGCTGCAATTAAAGCTAATATACAAGCATTTGCCGCCCAATGGTTGCGTTCTATCTCTTTACTGTCAAGCGTCCTGAACAAACTTACAAATAAAGCGACTGGCAGCATGAGACTTGTAGTGTTGGCTTTGGGAAGTGGAATCAAAAGCAAGAATAAAATAGTGAAGACGATTCGTTTGGTTGAAACTTTATTTTCTTTGAAAAATCCTAGGATTAGTCCGACAGTAATTATCAGGGGCAAAGCGGGGTCGATGAGGTTGAGATTAGTGTCGGAAAGTCCGCTTAAAATCAATGCTTGGAGAAATGACTGCCCACCTAAAGATACTATTCTTCGTTCGCTAAAAGGGTCTGAACCCATCGAACCGAGTTGCAGCATTTTGTGGGGAAATACTAAGTAACCGTGGTAGTCGTCGCTAGTATTAAATCCGTCAGCATAGACCATATTTGCAAAGTTGTGTCTACCTGTATAAAGCCATCCGGCGTATTGAATTAAAATTAGTAGACTAACTATGGCAATGGCTGCTAAGATGACTTTATCTTTGCGGCATTCTTGAAATAAGTGCCAGATATTATTAATAATTAATTGTCTGTGATTTATTAAATCTACTAGACAGTAAATGAGTCCCAAACCTAAAAAAAATAGAATTGTGGTTTGGGAAATAGTCCAGGTTGCATTTAAGATGCCGCCAATTAGAACGCTAAAAGCTAGACCCCAAGCGGCTCTTTGTCCCCAGTCAATTCGCTGGTTGGGAAACAGGATGTGGTTGAGGACTTTTCCCCAACCTATGAGGGATAGTAGCAGGCAAATACCGTAGAAAAATGAGATGAGGTATGACATCATTGCTGTAGGAGTTGTATCTATTAAATAGTTAACTTTTTAGTTGATTAGTTGTCAAGTGTCGGCTATTTTTATAGGGAGGGTTTTCGATTATACAATAGAGGGTGGTTTTCGTCAATTTATTGTTGATTGTTTATATTAATTAATGGCGATAGAAAAGGCTGTTAATGGCTTGGGAATTTATTTTTTAGTGAGAGATGGGGAAGCAAAGATCGATCGCACGCTCGAACACAAAAAGATCGATCGCCCAGCAATATCTTCTTTCCTGCGATGGAGGGAAAGGTTAGCGGGGCGATCGGCATTCTACAGACATCGTGTCTGTACAGACAGCAAAAAGGCAGGCTACCGGAAATCGGCCCAGCCTTTGTACTTTCGGATTTTGTCGGGAATCTATTGCAGAAGTGCGATCGAGGGTGCATCGCAGTTCATCTCCAGGTATTCGGCTGCGATCGCGAATGCCGAAACCAAAATTCCCAAATTCTGCCTTCGGAGAGAGTCGAAGCTCAAAATTAAACAAGTGTGGCTACAGCTTATCAATGACCTAACATTAAATTTTATCAAAGATTCTGGTACGTTTCCGAATTTTTCATGTATCGTTACAATATGCTCATCTGCCATATCTAAAAAAAATTTAATGAGGTAAAAGCCATGATCGCAAGTTGCTTGATTCCGTTTACGCTCTGCTTGCTCGCTGGACTCGTGACTGCTGGGACTGACAAGAGAACGCTAGACGGGATTCCGGCTCCCATAGCTGCAATTATTGGGGTGTGTTCGTTAATTTGGTTTTTTGCGGTCTGTCCTTGGCCTGTTGAACTCGCTCTAGTGTTGGTGGTGCTGGTTTTTGGCAAAGCTTATTTGCAAGATATCTTGAAAGTCGGTTGAATTCTGAGGGCTAGCGCTCCTAGATTTGGGCTTGCGCGACGATCGATCGTTGGGTGCTTCTATTTTCTTCAAAAATTTTCGATTGTGGCGATGGTTTCCGTTGTGTTTTGCGAGCAAACCGCCACGGCCAAAGCAACCGCAGCATTGGTATTTTTATTTAGGAATGATAATTAAATAACTTACAATCTTTATTGTTATTGTGGGATGGGCGTCCCGCCCATCCCACAAACTTGTGGAAGTTATTTAATTCTCATTTCCTAGCTAGGGCTTGCAATTCAAGTCTCAGGTGGTGCCTCGATCGCAGATAATATAAGGTGCGCTTGCGGCGCACCCTAGAGATCGAGCAAGTAAAATGGCGATCTGTTAAATTGGCAAGCGATTGATATCTTTATTAGAACCAATTACTACCATCACCTCGCCGTTTTTCAAGCGTTCGTTTGGCTGGGGATTGATCTCGAACTTGTCGGCGCGACCGACTGCGAGCAAGTTCAAACCGTACCGGCGCCGGAGATCCAAATCCGCAATGGTTTTACCGTCAAATTTTTCAGGAACGAGCAACTCAACAATGCTGTGATTTGGGTCGAGGTCAAAGCGTTCTAAAATGCTGGGTTGTGTAAGAATGCGGGCTAAAGAGCAGCCCATTTCTCGTTCGGGAAAAACTACATGATCGGCGCCGACTTTTTTCAACAGTTTTAAGTGAGTTTCCGAGGAAGCTTTGGCGATGACGTGAGTTACCCCGCCTTCCTTGAGGTTGAGGGTGGTGGTAATGCTTTCGGCGAGGTAATTGCCGATCGCCACAATCACTGTTTCAAATTCAAATATACCGGCTTCCTGTAGAGCGCTAGGCTCTGTAGAATCTAACTGCAAAACGTGAGCCGAAATGCGATCGCTCAAAGCTTGAGTTACTTTTTTTTCGTCGGTGTCAACTCCCAGGACTTCGTAACCCAAGCCGTGGAGAGTCGAGCACACAGCTCTGCCGAAACGTCCCAAACCAATAACTGCAAACTGCTTGTTTTCCGCGCGCAAACTGCGGAAAAATCTTAAAGATGAAAGGTTCACGCTCATATTCAGCGCTGAAGGTCTGGATATTCAAATTTTAGCATAGACAGCGCTGCCTCCTTTTGATTTTTGAGTAAATAGTAAAAGTTGATTTGGGTTGTGATATCGTTTCCGGTTGCATCGGAATTATATATTTGAATCGTTGAGCGTGCGAGCGTCTCGCTCGCGGCCTGAATCGCGAGCGAGACGCTCGCACTACATAATTCCGATGCAACCGGATTTGATATGACCCATTGTTTAGATTATCAGCAACTGGGCAGGATTTTGCTATCCGACTAACAAACTTTCCTCAGCATACTTAAAAGTTCTGGGTTTGGGGTCGCCGAATGCGGCACTCATCAGCAGCAGCACGCCAACCCGGCCTATGTACATTGTCGCAATCAAAATTAATTTGCCGATCGCCGAAATCTTGGCTGTAATCCCTGTGGAAAGGCCGACCGTGCCAAAAGCTGACACTGCCTCAAACAGCACTTGGATAAATTCTAGTTCGGGATTGGTCAGTTCAATTAAAATTGCAGATGAGAAGGCGACTAACAGCGAGCCGAAGACTACGCTAATGGTTTTCAGAATCAGGGCTGCTGGGATTTGACGCTGATAGGACTGCACCTGTTCCTGACCTTCGAGAACTGCTGCGGTACAGCTAAACAATATCCTAAAAGTTGTGGTTTTGATGCCGCCGCCGGTGCTACCGGGACTGGCGCCGACAAACATCAGCGCGATGGTCAAAAATAGCGCGGCTTCGCTCATTTTTCCAATGTCAATTGTATTAAATCCTGCCGTGCGGGGCGTCACAGATTGAAACCAAGCTGCCATCACCTTTTGAGGAAAATTTAGAGGCCCGAAAGTTCCTGGGTTGTTGTATTCCAGCACTAAATATGCTAGGGTTCCTAAAATTAAAAGGACAGCAGTTGTACTGGTAACGACTTTGAAATTCAGGGAAAAAACTGTGCAGATGGGGCTTTTGTTGAAGCGATCGCGCAGCCACAGGTACATTTCCATAATTACTTGATAGCCGATGCCCCCAAATACGATCAATCCGGTGACTGTGAAGTTAATCACAGGCGAATTGACGTAGCGGATTAAATTATCTGAATAGATGCTAAATCCGGCGTTATTAAAAGAATTCACACTGTGAAAAATAGCAGACCAGAGACCGTCTTTAAATCCGTATTCTGGGACAAAAACTAACATCAGCAAAAACACTCCAGTCAATTCAAACAAAGCGGTTGTTGCTAGAATTGACTGCACGAGTTGTAATACTCCGGCTAGTCCCGATTTGTCAAGTGATTGTTGCAGGGCAATTTTGTCTTTTAAACCAAAGCGGCGGCCCAATAGCAGCAGTAAGAAAGTTGTGGCTGTCATGTAGCCTAAGCCTCCTATTTGCACCAGTAACACGAGGCACAGTTGCCCCCAAAAAGAGTAATATTTTCCGACATCTACAACCGACAACCCTGTGACGCAGACAGCGGAAGTAGAGGTAAAGAGTGCTGTGATTGGATCGCTCCAAGTTCCATCAATTGTGGAAAATGGCATCATTAGTAGTAGAGCACCTGCGGTAATGACGGCGATGAATCCTAAACAAATAGTTCGCGAGACAGTCATTCGATTTTAGATTTTAGATTTTAGATTTTAGATTGGGGATTTTGAGATTTTGAGATTTTGGGATTTGGGATTTGGGATTTGGGATTTGGGATTTGGGATTTTAGAGGGAACCCACAAATCGATTTTAGATTTTTGATTTGGGATTTTAAAGGGAACTCACAAATCGATCGCCTGGCCCGAAATCAGGATATCTCTGCGAGTGCGAGTGCCGGCTGTCGATCGCACTTTCGCCGCCAAGTTCGATGACAACAACAGGACAATCACGGTAGAATTCCTGTAACAACTTGCGATCGTGCGATGACATCAACACTTTACCAGCAAATTCAGCAACTCTACGACGCTTCTAGCGGTTTGTGGGAGCAGGTGTGGGGCGAACATATGCACCACGGTTACTACGGCCCGGATGGAAACTTAAAGAAAGAGCGCCGACAGGCTCAGATAGATTTGATCGAGGAACTGCTCTCCTGGGCCCGAGTGCCGACAGCCGGAGCGCTATCAGAACCTTACCGCATTCTGGATGTCGGTTGCGGCATTGGTGGGAGCACGTTGTATTTGACCGAAAAGTTTGGTTCGATCGCGCAAAATAATTTAAAGTCGGATGATGGGGTCGATCGCGATTTTAGTCGATCGTCGGAACCAAATCAAAAGGGCGATCGGGTGACAGCCACCGGCATTACGCTGAGTCCGGTACAGGCAAACAGAGCAAAGGAACGCGCTAAAATTGCTGGACTGGAAAGCAATGTTAACTTTTTAGTAGCAGATGCTTTAAATATGCCTTTTCCTGATGAGTCCTTCGACTTGGTTTGGTCGCTCGAAAGTGGGGAACATATGCCCGACAAAATTAAGTTTTTAGAGGAATGCTGCCGCGTGCTCAAGCCGGGAGGAACTTTGATTTTGGCAACTTGGTGTCACCGCCCGCTGGGAGAAACAGCGGGAGAATTGACTGATGCAGAGAGGAAGGAATTGGCAGAAATTTACCGAGTTTATGCTTTGCCTTATGTGATTTCTTTGCCGGAATATGAGGAGATTGTCCGCAGTTTGCCTCTGACAAGTATTCGCAGTGCTGATTGGTCAAAAGCTGTGGCTCCTTTTTGGGATGTGGTGATCGATTCTGCTTTGACTCCGAGCGCGATTTGGGGTTTGTTGACGAGCGGTTGGACGACTATTCAAGCTGCACTTGCTCTGGGGTTGATGAGTCGGGGATATGAGAGCGGATTGATTCGTTTCGGGCTGATTTGTGCTGTAAAATAAATGGAACAGTTGACAGTTGACAGTTGACAGTTGACAGTTGACAGTTGACCGAAGGAAGAAGGAAGTTCGGCAACGGATGTAACGGATGTAACGGATAGAAGGAAGAGGGAAGAAGGAAGGAAGAAGGAAGAGTTGACAGTTGACCGAAGAAATGAAGTAAAAAGGAAGAAAGAAGGAAGGAATGAAGGAAGAAGGAATGAAGAAGTTCGGTTGATGATATTTCTGGCGGCAAGTTCAATCAAGTAAGGTGGACAATTTCCATCTTACTTAATATTATTTCTGGTGCGTTTGTAGGATTTATGAGCAACGATTCGATTGGTAAGTCTTGGATTGATGAAAATGGCTCGGCTCCGCAAAGCTGGGTGAGCGCTTTTTGGGAGTTTTCTCGGCCGCATACGATTATCGGCACTACCTTGAGTGTACTGGCTTTGTATGCGATCGCTCAAAGCACTCGATTATTTGTGAATCCGATATTTCTGCCGCTAGCATTTGCTTGGTTGGCTTGCATTTGTGGCAATATTTATATTGTGGGATTGAACCAGTTAGAAGATGTTGAAATTGATAAAATTAATAAGCCGTATTTGCCGATCGCCTCGGGAGCGTTTTCTCGCAAAACTGGGGAGTTGATTGTAATTGCAACGGGAATTATAGCGGTTGTGACTGCTGTTTTGCAAGGCCCGTTTTTGCTGGCTACAGTTGGCGTTAGTTTGGCGATTGGGACTGCTTATTCTCTGCCACCAATTCGGTTGAAGCGGTTTCCTTTTTGGGCGGCGCTGTGCATTTTTACGGTGCGCGGGGCGATCGTCAATTTAGGGCTGTTTCTACACTTTAATTGGGTTTTGGGTTTGGGAAGGGCGAAAAGCGTTTTTACTGGCTGGAGCTTAAATAGTCTGTCTTTGGCGATTCCGGCGGAAGTTTGGGTGCTGACGGTTTTTGTGATCGTGTTTACTTTTGCGATCGCCATTTTCAAAGATATCCCTGACATGGAGGGCGACAAGCAATACAATATTACTACGTTTACGATCGAGTTGGGCAAGCAGGCTGTGTTTAATTTGTCTCGCTGGGTGTTGACGGTTTGCTATTTGGGCGCTACTTTGGCGGGAGCAGTCGTGTTGTCTAATGTTAATTTAGTGTTTTTGACGGTTGCTCATTTGGTGGCTTTGGGTTTGATGTGGTTTTGGAGTGTCAAAGTTGATTTGGACGAGCAGAAAGAAATTGCTGATTTTTATCAGTTTATTTGGAAGTTGTTTTTCTTAGAATATTTGATTTTTCCCGCAGCTTGTTTGTTGGGATGAAGGCAGTTGGCAGTTGGCAGTTGGCAGTTGGCGGTTATTGTTAGAGTAAAAAATAACAAACAACAAATAACAAACAACAAATAACAAACAACAAATAACAAACAACAAACAACACAGACAACTATGGCTTCTAAGAAAAAATTCCAAAAATCTGCCGTCAAAATGCGTGCTGAAGATTCTTTGAAGATAGCTTGGGAATATCATCAAGCGGGGCGTTTGTTAGAAGCTGAAAATTTGTACCGGCAAATTGTGGAAGCGCAGCCGGAGTCAGCAAATGTGTTGTGTTTGTTGGGAATTGCAGTCAGACAGCAGGGAAAAGTGGCTGAGGCGATCGACTTTTACGATCGCGCGATCGCCCAAAACCCCGATTTTGTAGAGGCACATTTAAACAAAGCCCATGTTTTGATGGATGTCGGCGCTACTCAAAGGGCGATCGCCAGTTACGAACAAGTCATCCAACTTTCACCAAATACCGCACTAGCATACAATAATTTGGGCTGGCTCAAACAGCACTTGGGCGAAATAGACTCGGCAATTTCATATTATCAAACAGCGCTCCAGCTCGACCCAAACTTGCTGGAAACTGCACACAATTTAGCAGGCTTATTAAAAGACAAAAATCAATTAAATGAGGCAGTTGCCTGTTACCTGCACGCTTTAAAAATTAATCCAAAATTGACATATTCTCTAATCGGATTGGGAAGAATTTTTCAGCAGCAAGGTAAATTGCCCGAAGCTTTCGACTGCTACCAGCAAGCTATAGCATTAGAGCCTAACAATCCCGAAGCTCAGAACAATGTGGGAGCATTTTACCACGAACAAGGTAATACTAAAGCAGCAATTTCCCACTACCGACAAGCATTAAAACTTAAGCCGGACTTCGTGGATGCTATTAACAACCTCGCCCACGCTTTGGTCGATTTAGGAGAATTTCAAGAAGCTTTTGCTTGTCACCATCGAGCCTTGGAATTGCAGCCAGACAACGCCATCGCACACCTGGAATTAGCCTTGACTTTACTATTGTTTGGAGATTTCCAGCGCGGTTTTGCTGAATATGAGTGGCGGTGGCGCACTTCGCAAGTAGAGGCGAGACAATTTCCACAGCCGCTTTGGGATGGTGCGGATTTGCAGGGTAAAACTATTTTACTCCACGTCGAGCAAGGCTTCGGCGATTCGATTCAGTTTATTCGCTACGTGCCGATGCTTCGCAGCCGAGGTGCTAAAGTTATCGTGGCTTGCTATCCGGATTTGATGCGGTTGTTTGCGACTGTTGTCGGGATTGAATATTTATCAGTTTGTTTTGAGGATTTGCCAGCATTTGACTTTCACGCACCGCTGATGAGTTTGCCGAGGATTGTGGGGACAACTCTGGAAACAATTCCCGCAAATGTTCCTTATTTAGCTCCGCCTGCTGAGTGCAGTTTTGCACTTGCTTCTGATGCAAAGTTAAAGGTGGGGATTGTTTGGGCGGGAAGTCCGCAGCGCCGTAAAGATAATCAACGTTCTTGCAGTTTAAGCGATTTTATGCAATTCTTGGATGTTCCGGGAATTGCTTTTTATAGTTTACAAAAAAACTTGTCGGAGTGCGATCGCACTTTGTTGCACCAGCATCTAGTCCCGGATTTGAGCGCGCATCTGAACGACTTTGCTGATACGGCTTCTGCTATATCTCAATTGGATTTAGTGATTACTGTCGATACTTCTGTGGCACACTTGGCTGGTGCTTTGGGTAAACCGGTTTGGGTGCTGCTGTCTTTTGCTCCTGACTGGCGCTGGCTGCTGGATCGCGAAGACAATCCTTGGTATCCAACTGCAAGGCTTTTCCGCCAAAGTCAGCCGGAAAGTTGGCAAGAATTGTTTCAGGATGTGCAGGCGGCTTTGAGTTTATTTGCGATCGCAAATTCCGCTACTTCTTCCGAGGATGCTGCGAAAAATCTGCCGCTGGAAATCACAGGCGCTAGCTTGGTTGAGGAAAACAAACAAATATTTGTGACTGCGGGCGAAGCTTTAGGAAATGACTCAGCAGCCAAGCATTTGCAGGGAATTGAGACATCTGTTGTCGCAACGGGCGACGAAAATTCGGCTGTTTTAGATGATTTATTGCAACAAGCAGAACATTTAATGGAAACAGGCGATAAGCT
Organism: Microcoleus sp. PH2017_24_DOB_U_A; assembly: GCF_020738205.1. NCBI lineage: Bacteria > Bacillati > Cyanobacteriota > Cyanophyceae > Oscillatoriales > Microcoleaceae > Microcoleus > Microcoleus sp. PH2017_24_DOB_U_A. Next base: position 7,744 of record NZ_JAEQCT010000046.1, on the reverse strand, counting down.
AGAGGCGATCGCCCTTTACGAACAAATTATATCTCTCGCTCCCAATTGTTTCCAAGCGCGCATTAATTATGGTTTTCTCAAACACGAAAATGGGGAATTAGATGCAGCCATTCCGCATTACCAAGAAGCTTTAGCGCTCGCTCCCAATATTCCTCAAACAGCTTACAACTTGGCAAAGATTTTTGAGGAACAAGGTAAAGTGGAACAGGCGATCGCACATTACGAACAAGCTCTGGCTGCTGAACCGGATTTCGTGCCCGCACTGATTAATTTAGCGGTGGCGCTGCAAGAAAAGGGCGAACTGTTAAGGGCGCTCGATTTGTACCGCCGAGCGCTGGAAATTCAACCCCATAGCTGGGAAGCTTACAACAATTTGGCAACTGTTTTGCAAGAACAGGGCAATTTAGAAGAGGCGCTGGAGTATTATCACAAAGCGTTGGAATTGCTGCCGGATTTTGTGGAAGCTATCAACAATTTAGGCAGGACTTTTCTGGAAAAAGGCGCGGTTGAAGATGCGATCGCCTGCTACAGACGGGCGATTCATTTGAATCCGGATCATGCTAGCGCTCACCTGAATTTGTCCTTGGCTTTGCTGTTGGCGGGAGATTTTGCAAATGGCCTCGCCGAATACGAGTGGCGCTGGCAGATTAAAGAATTTAAAACAGGCCATTCCTGTTATTTGACGGCGCCGGGAAATACACTTTCGGCAAGAGAATACCGGCCGCTGTGGGACGGTTCCAACTTGCAGGGAAAGACTGTTTTGCTGCACGCGGAACAAGGTTTAGGCGATTCGCTTCAGTTTATTCGCTACGTTGAGATTGTCAAAAATCGAGGCGGTAGGGTAATTGTTGATTGTTACCCGCAATTGCGCCGTTTGTTTGCCATGGTTGATGGCATTGATTTGTTGATAGTTAGAGGTGAACCGCTGCCGGAATTTGACGTGCAAGTGCCGATGTTGAGTTTACCCTATGTTCTCGGTACAAGGCTAGAAACAATTCCGGCAACTACTGCTTATTTGTCTCCCCCTGCGGATGCTGAATTTGCGCTTTTGCCCGATCGCAATTTGAAAGTTGGGATTGTCTGGGCGGGGAATCCCAAACACCGCAAAAATATGCAGCGTTCTTGCGGTTTAAGTCAGTTTCTGCCGCTTTTGGACGTTTCGGGGGTAACTTTTTACAGCTTGCAGAAGGAGGTTTTAGAGGCCGATCGCGCGCTGTTGAATGGAACGCCGATCGTCGATTTGAGCCCGCATTTTGGTGATTTGGCTGATACTGCTGCTGCGATCGCCAAACTGGATTTAGTAATTACTGTCGATACGGCTGTCGCCCATTTGGCGGGGGCTTTGGGCAAACCGGTGTGGGTTTTGCTGGCGTTTTCCCCGGATTGGCGGTGGTTGTTGGAGCGCGAAGACAGTCCTTGGTATCCCAGTGCAAGGCTGTTTCGGCAACGGGAAAGGGGAGGCTGGGAGGGTGTTTTCGCTAGGGTGGCGGAGGCTCTAGGCGCTGTTTCTGCTGGATTTGTGCCGTCGGAGGCGGCGGATGCAGAGTTGCGGTTGGGCCGAGATTTGCAACAGCAGGGCAATTTGGGCGGTGCGATCGAGTGTTACCAGCGGGCGATCGCGATCGATCCGAATTATGCAGCAGCCCACAGCAATTTAGGTGTTGTCAAACAGCAAAGCGGGCGGTTAACAGAGGCGATCGCGCATTACCGACAAGCCCTAGAAATCGACCCGAATTTGGCTGAAACTGCGAGCAATTTGGGCAGCGCGCTGGCGGAAGCAGGGGAGAATGAAGGTGCGATCGCCCAATACCAGCGGGCGCTGTCTTTGAACCCGAATTGCGCGGAAGCGCTGGTTAATTTGGGCCTGCTGCGGGAAGAGCAAGGGGATGTGGGGGAGGCTGTCAGGTTGTACGAGCAAGCGATTCAAGTCAATCCTGATTGTGCTGTGGCTTATTTGAATTTGGGCATTGCTTTGGAGGAACGAGGAGAGGAAACGGGCGCGAATTACGATCGCGCGATCGCAAATTACGAACGGGCGATCGCTCTCGAACCCAATTATGTAGACGCCTTGCACAACTTAGGATACGCCTCGATCCGACAGGGCAGAATTGCAGATGCGATCGCCTATTACGATCGCGCTATGGCGGTGCAACCAGATTTAGCCGAAACTCTGATCGGTTTGGGGAGTTCCCTGCAACAGCAAGATAAGTTAGACGAGGCTCTAGCCGTTTGCCAGCAAGCGATTCAGCAGTTACCAGCCAATGCTGAGGCTCGCTGCAATCTGGGAATTGTGCTGCACAAACAGGGCAAAATTGCAGGTGCGATCGCCTGTTACCAGCAAGCTTTGAGCCTGCAACCCGACTTTCCCGAAGCTTTGAACAATCTGGGTAAGGCTTTTGAGGAAGCCGGAAATATGGCAGAGGCGATCGATTGTTACCGTAGGGCGATCGAGTTGAAACCAGGTAACATGAATCCCCTCAACGGTTTGGGAAAAGTGTTGCACCAAGGCGGCCAATTTGCGGATGCTGTCACCTGCTACAGTCAAGCAGTTCAATTCAATGCGACTAACCCAGAATCTCACCTAAATTTAGGTTTGGCTTTGCTGCTGTCTGGAGAGTTGCAGCGCGGTTTTTCCGAGTACGAATGGCGGCTCCTAATTAAAGAAAAAGAGTTTCCGTGCCACAACTTTATTCAGCCGATTTGGGACGGCAAAGATTTGGAGGGAAAAACTATTTTGCTTTGCCCGGAACAGGGTTTGGGCGATGCAATTCAGTTTATCCGCTACGCAGATTTAGTCAAGCAAAAAGGCGGCAAGGTAATTGTTTGGTGTTTGCCGCACTTGCAGCGGTTGTTTGCCCAAGTTTCGGGAATCGATGAGTTAATAATTAATCCCGACGATGCGCCTGATTTTCAAGTTCATGCGCGGTTAATGAGTTTGCCACACATTCTGGGAACCACTTTAGACACTATACCAGCTAATGTTCCTTATTTAGCTCCACCACCCGGTTTGGAATGCGCTCTTCCGAACACTCCTAATTTGAAAGTAGGGATTGTGTGGTCTGGAAATACTCAACATTCACAAAATAAGGTACGATCGTTCCCGCTAGATTTGTTGGCAAAACTGTTAGAGATTCCCGGAGCAGATTTTTACAATTTGCAAAAGCAAATGACAGCAGAGGAGTGCGCTTGGTTAGATCGAATGCCCGTCACAGATTTAAGCTCTAATTTGCACGATATGGCAGTTACTGCTGCGGTAATCTCGGCTCTGGATTTAGTCATTTCGGTAGATACTTCTGTAGCGCATTTGGCGGGTGCTTTGGGCAAACCCGTGTGGATTTTGCTGTGTTTTGTGCCGGATTGGCGGTGGATGTTGGAGCGCGAAGATAGTCCTTGGTATCCGACGGCGCGCTTGTTTCGCCAGTCAGCGGCGGGGGATTGGGATGGAGTTTTAGATCGGGCAAGTTTGGCGCTAAAAGCAAGAATTTCCCAGCATCAGGAAGCTCGACAGCCAATAGAGATTCAGTCTAATATTGAGTTAGCTAAGAAACAATTCGATCGCGCAAATCTGCTGAAATCCCAAGGAAGGCTTGCCGAGGCGATCGCATATTTCAAGAATGCTTTGGTTTTGCAGCCAGATTCCATCGAGTCCGCTACTAATTTAGCCGTCACGCTGCACCAAACAGGCGATTTAGCCGAAGCTGCGACGTATTATCAGCGCGCGATCGAAATTGACCCGAACTGCGCCCAAGCGCAAAATAACTTGGGTATTTTGCTGCAAGATCGGGGAAATATCGCCGAGGCAGTAATTTGCTTTCAAAAGGCGATCGCCCTAAATCCCGTTTATGTCAAAGCCCTGAACAATCTCGGCGCGACTCTCCAGCAGCAGGGCGAGCTCCAAAGTGCGATCGTCTATTTTCAGCAAGCACTTTCCCTCAATGCCAATTACGTACCCGCCCTCGTAAATTTGGGCGTGGCGATGCAAGCAAAATGTCAGCCAGCGGAGGCCGGGCGGCTTTACCAGCGTGCAATTGAAGCAGAACCGAACAATTCTAAAGGACACTATCACCTGGGAAATTCATGTTTGGCTGCGGGCAAAATAGAGCAGGCAATTTCTAGCTTTGAGGTAGCAATATCTTTGCAGCCAAATTATGTAGAAGCCCTGACTAATTTAGGCAGTGCCGTGGAACTATTGGGAGACGTAAATCGGGCAATTTCATGTTACAATCAAGCTCTCGCAGTAGCTCCAGACTGTGTTAAAGCTCACTTCAATTTAGGCTTAGTCTTGCTGTTGACAGGTGACTTGCCGCGCGGCTTAGCAGAATACGAGTGGCGGTGGCACACAGATCAGGCGAAAAAATTGCCGCGGTTGAATTTTGACAAGCCAGTTTGGGACGGTTCAGATTTGAACGGACAAACTATTTTACTCCGCTGCGAACAAGGTTTGGGCGACGCAATTCAATTTGTCCGCTACGCCACAATTGTCCAGCAAAAGGGCGGCAAAGTCATTATATCTTGCTATCAAGAACTGAAGCGTTTATTTAAGCAGATTCCTGGTATCGAACAAGTGGCGGTGCGGGTGGAAGAATTGCCCGATTTTCAAGTGCAAGCACCGCTGATGAGTTTGCCGCACATTCTCGGAACAACTTTAGACAATATACCCGCCAATGTTCCTTATTTAGCGGCGCCGCCGAATTGGCAATTTTCGCTAAATTGCGATCGCAATTTCAAAGTAGGGATTGTCTGGGCGGGAAGTTCGGAACATTTGAAGGATTTTGTGCGATCGAGCGATTTCAGCTATTTCTTGAAATTCTTAGATATTCCCGGTGTCAGTTTTTACAGTCTGCAAAAAGAAGTGTCGGCGGATGACATGACTTTGTTAACTCAAACTTCTGTCATAGATTTGAGCGACAATTTGAACGATTTTGCCGATACTGCGGCGGTGATATCGCAACTAGATTTAGTTATTTGCGTCGATACCGCTGTGGCGCACTTAGCCGGTGCGTTGGGCAAACCTGTCTGGATTTTGCTCTCATTTATGCCCGATTGGCGGTGGCTGCTGACACGGGAAGACAGCCCTTGGTATCCCACTGCGCGGTTGTTTCGGCAGTCAAAACCTGGTGATTGGGATGGCGTGGGCGATCGCATAAAAGTCGCTTTACAAGAGTTAATTCCCACTCCCACTGAGGCTAAATCATCATCAAGTGCGATCGCAGAAATAGACGTACAGTTTCACATAGCAAAGGCATTACAAAAACAAGGTAACAAAGCAGCCGCCGCGCGCTACGAACAAATAATTGCCACCTCACCCAACCACGCCGAAGCCCACACTTATTTAGGTTATCTCAAACAGGAAAACGGACAAATAGCCGAGGCAGTTTCGCACTACCAGCAAGCACTCGCAACCAATCCCAACCTGGGCAAAACCAACTTATATTTAGGTTATGCCCTGGAATCACAAGGAAGAGTTGCGGAGGCGATCGACTGCTATACTAAAGCAATTCAACTATCTCCAAAATCTCCAGATTTGCGTTTGAGACTAGCATTTGCTTTGCTGTTGACTGGCAATTTCCAGCATGGTTTTGCCGAGTACGAATCGCGCTGGCACACTCAAGAATTAGAACAACAATATACCAATTACCCGCTTTGGGATGGTTCAGATTTGCAGGGAAAAACAATTTTATTGCACCCAGAACAAGGTTTTGGCGATGCGATTCATTTTATCCGCTACGCACCTTTAGTCAAGCAAAAAGGCGGCAAAGTTATGGTTGCTTGTCATCAATCGCTGAAGCGTTTGTTTGAAAAAGTGGCAGGCGTAGATAATGTAGTCACAAATCCGCAGAATTTGCTAGATTTTCAAGTGCAAGCGCCGCTGCTAAGTTTGCCGCGAATTCTGGGGACGACTTTGGAAAACATACCTGCAAATATTCCTTATTTAGCTGCGCCCGATGATTGTAAAATTTCCCTAGGATCGAACAATAAACTAAAAGTAGGTATTGTGTGGGCGGGCGGGCCGCTGCACCGCAAAAATCACGAGCGATCCTGTAAGTTGAGTGAGTTTTTGAAGTTTTTAGATGTTCCGGGCGCGAGTTTTTACAGCCTTCAGAAAGATTTGTCGGCGGGCGATTTAACTTTATTGAATCAACAGCAAATCCCCAATTTAAGCGAACATTGCGTCGATTTTGCCGACACCGCAGCGATTATTTCGCAACTGGATTTAGTAATTTGTGTTGATACTGCGATCGCGCACTTAGCCGGTGCGTTGGGCAAACCTGTCTGGATTTTGCTCTCTTTCATGCCCGATTGGCGGTGGATGCTGACACGGGAAGACAGCCCTTGGTATCCCACTGCGCGGTTGTTTCGGCAGTCACAGGCGGGTGATTGGGATGCCGTGGGCGATCGTATAAAAGCAGCCCTAGAACAGCTAATTACCTGTTTCCAAGGGGCGGGCACGGGGGCACCACCCCTACATATTCTCCCAGAAACCCCGCCACAAATAACAGGAATCGGCATCAGTTGGCCAGTCAGCATCACCAGCGGCTGGGGCATTTACGGCATGAATTTAACACTGCAACTGCTGCGAAATCCCGCCTGGGAAGTTGCACTTTTAGTACCGCCATCCATTACCTCAGAATCCATCAATCCGCTGCACAAATCACTCTTGTCACCCGCAGTAGAAAAGCAGAAACAATTTCAGGAATTAGTAACAGCAAATTCTGACAAACAAATCAGTTGTAACTTTCCTGTACTTTACGCTTTGGGGAATAACTTAGCATCCTCGGGAGTTGAAAATCACCTAATCAGCCCTTGTCAAGTAGGAGTCATCTTTTTTGAAGACACCCGCATTACCGCAGCAGCCCTAGAAACAGCCAAAAAATATCGCGCCATTGTCGCCGGCTCCCACTGGAATGCCGATGTTTTGAGAAGCTGCGGCTTGACTAACGTCGCGATGGTAAATCAAGGAATTGACCCCACAATTTTCCATCCTGCACCTAAATCTAACTTATTTGGCGATCGCTTCGTCATCTTCTCCGGCGGCAAACTCGAATATCGCAAAGGGCAAGACATTGTAATCGCCGCTTTCAAACGATTTCGCGCCAAACATCCAGAAGCTTTACTACTAACAACATGGCACAACTTCTGGCCTCAGTATATGCTAGGAATCGAACAAACCGGAAATGTTGCGGGACTTCCCAATATCAACCGCGACGGAAGTTTAGGAATTTCGCAATGGTTGGCGGCTAACGGCTTACCAGTTGAATCTTTTATCGACATCGGTTTAATTCCCAATCACCTCGCCGGACAAATATTGCGAGAAGCTGACTGCGCTGTTTTCACCAATCGCTGCGAAGGCGGCACTAATTTAGTCGCAATGGAAAGTATGGCCTGCGGAATTCCTACTATTTTATCAGCAAATACCGGACATTTAGACTTGATTTACAGCAATATTTGCTATCCTTTGTCGCATCAGGGACGAGTTAAACCGACTGCTCATTTTCCCGGTGTAGAAGGTTGGGGAGAGTCAGATGTTGAGGAAGTTGTCGAGGCTTTGGAGCAAGTTTATACTAATCGCGAAGAAGCGAAACGTCGGGGTTTAGCTGCGGCGAATTTTATGCTCGATTGGACTTGGGAAAAACAAGTTAAACGCTTTTTGAATATTATTGGCGGGCTATATACATAATTCCCGTAGGGGCGGGTTCACCAACAATAATCGCCCCAAAACTAACAATTTCAAAAACCCGCCCTC